>JAGQIY010001180.1 GCA_020430865.1 Myxococcales bacterium | reverse complement strand
TAGGACAAGACAAAGAGGCTCCAAATCTAGAGGAATACCCTAGCAGCTGCTCCTCGATCCCGTCCGTCGGTGAGATGCATCACCGGTTCCGATCCGCGCCCTCACTAGGGCTGGGGACCGTTGGTCCGATGAGTCGGTGCGGAAGAGAGGACTCGAACCTCCACGAGTTTTACCCCACTAGATCCTTAGTCTAGCGCGTCTGCCAGTTCCGCCACTTCCGCAAGTGACCACGACCGCCGCTAGGTAGCAGCTTCTGTGCCGAGTTCAAGCCTTCGAAATCTCGCCGTCCTTGCACCAGATGGGCATCGCGGTAGAGCGTAATGATGCAAACCACGGAGGAAATATGAAAAAGCAATGGATTGGGGCGGCGACCTTGGTATCCGCGGGGGCGCTTTGGTTGGTCTACGACAACGATGCAAATGCCGATGCGCAGAAGCGGAACCAGGTCCAGTACCAATGCTTCGAGAACGACGACGTCGCGGACGTGACGGTGCAGGCCAATAAGCTCGGGGCAGACGGCTGGGAGATGGTCACGGGCGCGGCGGCCGCAGGCAAGTCGACCATTTGGTGCTTCAAGCGCCCGGCCTGGAAGATCGTCAAGAAGTGATCGTCTAGCCCGGGTTGACGCTCATGATGCGCGTGAATCGGGCGACGAGTGGGAGATTGGCAAAGACGCCGTGGCCGTGGATCGCTCCGTGGCGCATGGCGTCGCCGATTTGTCGCACGACCGCACCGCGCGGACTCGGCAAGCCAAACCGGCCGAGCTCGATCAGCGACATCTTCGTAAGTTGGTCGGTGGTCGTGCGGATCACGACGTCCGGGACGCCGATGATGCCCTTAGACACGACGAGTCGACCGCCCTGAAAATGAAGCGTGACTTCGGTGGCAATATCTTCGGCGATGAGCGCGATTCGGCCCACCATGCGCGACAATACGGGCTTCTTCGCAGGGTGGTCTTGGAGGTTCTGGCGGACGAGTTGAGCCAGCATCGCGGCAAGACCCTCATCGGGAGTGTCGACGCCGAGTTCGATCGCAGGTTCGGTCATGGGTGAGGCTCCATCGCTTCAAGCCAAGAAGGTCGTCGGGACGTTCGCCGCGCTCACGACGAGCTGGCGTGACGACTCGACGAAACGAATCATCGTGGGCAAGTGCCCTTGGGTGAGCTTGAGCTTCCCTTCCATCATCGCTTTGATCGGGTCGAGGCGACCCTCGATCACATCTCGCCAGCGTGCATAGTTCGCGACGATGACGAAAGGGGCGTCCTTGACGCTTTCGAGACCCTTGACATACACGGCTCCGTTGCACCGGCCTTCATGCACGTCGAGGATCATCGAGACCGCATCGTCGAGGCCGATCGACGGGTCGGCTTGGACCACCATCGCGACCTTGCCGTAAGTCCAGGGTTGGCCCGCTTTGCGGTATGCCTCATTGGCGTTGACGGCGGCCGCATAGGCCTGTGTCCATGTTTCGGACGGAAATGGGTAGCTCACGCTGTCCTCCTCAGGTCCTAGAGTG
>JAGQIY010000124.1 GCA_020430865.1 Myxococcales bacterium | reverse complement strand
GTGCCTTCTACCTGAGACACGCGTTTCACTGGTTTCCACGCGGCACCGTCCACGTCGCGGTCGTGGACCCAGGGGTCGGCAGCCAGCGCCGCGCGCTGGTGGTGAGTGTTCAGGGGCATTGCTTCGTCTTGCCGGACAATGGCCTGGTCGGCGAGGTGCTGGCGCTCGCGCGCCGCCGCGGTGATCAGGCGGAGGTGCGCGCGATCGACACCGGTTCCCCAGCGCTCGGCCTGGACCTCGCGAGCCACACCTTCCACGGCCGGGATCTGTTCGCGCCCGTGGGCGCACGGCTGGTGGGTGGGCTCGCCCAGGCGGAGGTCGGCCCTGAGGTTCACGAGGTGGTGCCCACTCCCAATCAAGCCGTCCTGAAGCTCGCGAATGGCTTCGAAGCCGAGGTGGTGGTGGTCGACCACTTCGGCAACGGCATCACCAACCTCGAGCTCGCGGAGTATTGCCCCGCGGCACTCAAGGAGCCGAAGCGCTTCCGGGTGCGAGTGCAGCATCTCGATCTACCGCTGGTGCGCACCTACTCCGAGGTTGCAGACGGCGAGCTGTGTGCGCTGGTGAACTCCTTCGGAACGCTGGAGATCGCCGAGCGCAACGGCAGCGCCGCGAGGCAGCTGACACGGCTGCTGCACGGCGATCGCAAGGGCTCCGGGGACCCGGTCTGGGGGGTGAGCAGCCGCGTTCGACTGCTGGAAGTTGCCGCGGCCCCCGACTGAGTTCAGCGGTCGGACGGGAGCTGGCGATAGGCGGTCGCGATGCCCAGCAACGCCACCTTGAGATCTCGCTGTTGCGGATCGTTGCCGATGTCCGCCGTCTCGAGACGCAAGTTCGCCAGCGCGTCGTAGCCGGCGGCGTGGGCCTGCGCCTTGAGGCGAACGAGCGCCTCACGGCGCGCTCGCGCGAGCACCTCGCTGACGCTCTCCAGCTCACCCCCGAAGAGATTGACCAGCGCGGCGAGGAAGGCCTGGAAGCGGTCGATCCCCCAGACGAGCTCGACGCTCACCAGCTGCGGCGCGTGGGTCGGCGAACCCCGGTAGTGCTTGGAGTTGCTCACACGGACGTGCTGCAGCTCGCGCTCTCGGAGGGTCAGCGATTCACGATGCTGGGCGCGCCGACGCGCGCCCCAGTACCAGCCGACGAACAGCAGCGAGCCCACCGACAGCAAGCCGAGCAGGGCTTCCATCAACCCTCCGGGACGATCTGCACTGCCGTGCCGTACGCGTAGAGCTCGGCTGCGCCAGCCGTGACGGCGCTGGTGGAATAGCGAACATTGATCACGGCGTTCGCACCGAGACGCACGGCCTCGTCCAGCATGCGCTGGGTGGCTTGCTGACGCGACTCCGTGAGCAGCTCGGTGTACTCCGAGAGCTCCCCACCCACGATGTTCTTCAAGCCAGCCAGGAAGTCGCGGCCAAAGTTCTTGGCTCGCACGGTGTTACCCTGGACGAGCCCCAGCACCTTCTGAATGCGATACCCGGCCACGCTCTCGGTGTTCACGACGATCATACGTCGCTCGATATTGCACGACCCGGCGCGAGCCGGCGCGCAGATTCGCGCTCGCTGTCCGAGCGGGGCGCGGGCCGGGAATCCGCGCTGGCCTCACCCCCACGGCTCCGACAGTATTCCGGGGTGTTCGAGCGTTTGATGCAGTCGTCCCTCAGCTTCTTGCAGTTCGTGCCCTTGGCGGCTCGGCCCAGTCGTCCTCGGGTCGCCCGCGCGCCGCGCCGCGGTCCCCGCGCGCGGCCTTTGACCTCGCTGCTCCTGCTGTGCAGTGCCCTGGCAGGCTCAACCTGCGCCTGCGCTGGAGCCCATGCCCAGCCAGCCACGCCGAGCAAGACCGCCAAGGCTGCCTCGGCCAAGCCGCCGCGCAACCCCGCCAAGGCGCTCGAGCAGGGCAAGGAGCTGCTGCACAAGAGCAACTATGCCGACGCCGAAGCGAACCTGCGGGCGGCGCTGGTGGGCAAGCACAGAGCCGAGGCGGAGACCCGTCTGGCCGAGCTCCTGGTGCTGACCGGGCGCTATGACGATGCGCTGAAGGCCGCGAAGAGCGCCGCGAAGGACAAGCAGTTCAAGGCCGAGGCGACGACCTACGGCGCGAAGGCCCTGCGCCACGAGGGCAAGCTCGACGAGGCGCTCGCTCTGCTCGAGACGGTCGAGAAGGAACCCGAGGCGCGGGCCGCTCGGCTGCTCCAGGGGGAAATCCTCCTGGAAAAAGGCAAGCGGAGCGAGGCCGAAGCGCCTCTGATGACGCTGATCGAGGACTACAACAGCGACAAGATCACCGAGACCGACGCGGCCGGTCTGGCGATGGTCGGGCGCGCCGCCCACCTGCTGCGAGCGCCCCAGGACGCGAACGACGCCTTCAACCAGGCGGAGCGCGCGAAGACCGGGGACATCCAGACCCTGCTCTGGCGCGCCGAGCTGTTCCTCGAGAAGTACGATCCCGGACACGCCGAGGAGGTCATCAAAGAGGTGCTGCAGCAAGCCCCGAATCACCCCGAGGCGCTGGTCTGGATGGCCCACGTGAAGCTGGCGCAGGCGCTGGACTTCGACGCTGCGGTGCGGCTGGTGAACCAGGCGCTGAAGGTCAATCCGAAGCTCGGCAACGCCCACTTCGTGCTCGCCGGGATCAACCTGCGCGACATGGAGCTGGCCGACGCGGACAAGCACCTGGACGATGGCCTGAAGTTCAACCCCCGGGATCTCGACCTGCTCAGCCTCAAGGCCGCAGTGCGCTTCCTTGCGGATGATGATGCGGGCTTCCAGAAGGCCAAGAGGCGCGTCCTGAAGCTGAACCCGCAGTACTCGCGGATGTATCAGATCATCGGGGAGTACGCGGAGTGGGAGCACCGCTACGACGAGATCGTGGCGATGATGCGCGAGGCCCTGAAGATCGACTCCGAGGACGCCAAGGCCGAGGCCCAGCTGGGGCTGAACTTGATCCGCGCGGGAGACGACGCCGCTGGACTGAAGGCGCTCCAGTCGGCGTTCGACAAGGACGGCTTCAACGTTCGCGTCTACAACACGCTGAACCTCTACGAGAAGACGATCCCGACGGAGTACGTGACGGTGAAGGAAGGGCAGTACACCTTCCGCTATCACAAGGACGAGCGGGCGATACTCGAGCGCTACATTCCAGGTCTGATGCGTGACGCCTGGAAGGCCATGGTGAAGTACTACGGGTTCACCCCGAGTCAGCCGATCGGCGTCGAGCTGTATGCCGATCGGCAGGACTTCGCCATCCGCACCAGCGGACTGCCGGGGACGGCGATTCAGGGCGTTTGCTTCGGCAAGACGCTGGCGAGCATGAGCCCGAAGAACGAGACCTTCAACGTTGGTATGACGGTGTGGCATGAGCTGGCTCATGTTTTCCACATACAAATGAGCAAGAGCCACGTGCCGCGCTGGTTCACCGAGGGCATGGCGGAGTACGAGACCATCGTCGCGCGCCCGGAGTGGCAGCGAGAGCAGGACCAGGACTTGTACTCGGCGCTGCGAGACGATCGCCTGCCAAAGCTAGGCAACATGAACAAGGCGTTCACCCGCGCCGAGGAGCTCAGCGACATCGCGACCGCCTACTACGCGTCGAGCCAGATCCTGGTCATGCTTGGCGAGAAGTACGGGCGCGCCAAGCTCAATCAGATGCTCGAGCTGTGGGGCGAGGGAAAGCGCACGCCGGAGGTGCTCAAGCAGGCGCTGGGCAAGGACAGCACCGAGCTGGATCGAGAGTTCGCGGCGTTCACCTCGAAGCTCCTCGGACGGTACAAGAAGCAGTTCATGCCGATCACGCGCACGGGCCCCTTCGAGGCTGCGGAGGAGGCTGCCACCAAGGACCCGAAGAGCGCGAAGGCTCAGACCACCTACGCCCTGGCTCTGCTGCGCCACGGCAAGGCCAAGCAAGCCGAAGCCACGCTGGCGGCAGCGCTGAAGATCGACCCCAAGTTCCCGGACGCGATCTACATCCAGGCGCGCATCGCCATGGCCAAGCGCGACGCTCGCGGCGCGAAGCGCCTGCTCGAGCAGCTGATCGCGGACGGCAACGACGGCTACAGCGTGCGCATGGCGCTGGCCGATCTCGCCGAGGGGACTGGTGACGTCGCCGGTATGAAGGCGGAGCTCCAGGCAGCCCATCGGCTCGATCCGAGCATGGCGGAGCCGCTGCAGGCGCTGGTCGACCTGGCGAGCAAGCAGAAGGACCACGCCGCGGAGCTCGATGCGCTGAAGAAGCTGGCGAAGCTCGAGCAGCACGACCCGCGCGTCTACCGGCGCTTGATGGAGCGCCTGCTCGAGAAGAAGCAGCTGGCGGAGGCGCGGGCCGCGGGGGAAGCGGCGACCTGGGCGGACGTCGAGGGCATGGATACGCACCGCGTCTTCGGCGAGGTGTTGCTGGCCTCCAAGATGGTGCCTCGGGCTATCTTCGAGGGGCAGTCGGCACTGCTGTGTCCAGGTCGGCCGAAGGATCAGGCGAAGGTCCACGATCTGCTCGCTCGCGCCTATGCCGCGGTGCCGAACCCCAAGCAGGCGGCCAAGCACCGGAAGCTCGCCAAGTCCGTACTGTCCGAGGCGAGCAAGTAGCCTCGAATATTTCCTTGGGGAATTGGCGGATCCCGCGGCTCCACGTCGAACCTCGCTCGCTGCGAGGCATTTCTGCCTAGCCATGTTCACAGTGCAGACTCGCGGCCGAGCGTCTGATACGCTGTCGCCCACATTTCCGAGGAAGGGGCGTCCTGTGAAGATTGCGATGTTGGCTCGAAACGCCGCGCTCTACTCCCACCAGCGCATCAAGGAGGCTGCGGAGGCGCGGGGCCATGAACTCGATATCATCGACACGCTCAAGTGTTACCTGAACATCAAGGCGTCGGGGTCGTCGCTCTTCTACAAGGGCAAGGAGCTCGAGTACTACGACGCGGTGATCCCTCGCATCGGGGCGTCGGTCACCTTCTACGGGCTCGCGGTGCTGCGACAGTTCGAGATGATCGGCACCTATCCGCTCAACGAGTCGGTGGCGATCGGTCGCTCTCGGGACAAGCTGCGCTCGATGCAGCTCCTGGCGCGCAAGGGGATCGGGCTGCCGAACACCACCTTCGCCCATGAGTCTCGCTTCAGCCACGAGATCATCGAGACGGTGGGCGGTGCGCCGGTCGTGATCAAGCTGCTGGAAGGCACTCAGGGCATCGGGGTCGTGCTCGCGGACACTTCGCGCTCGGCGAAGTCCGTCGTCGAGGCGTTCCGCGGAGCAGGCGTGAACATCCTGGTGCAGCAGTTCATCAAGGAGGCCGGAGGCTCCGACGTCCGAGCGTTCGTGATCGGCGAGAAGGTGGTGGCCGCGATGCAGCGCAAGGGCGCGGAGGGGGAGTTCCGCTCCAACCTGCACCGTGGCGGCAGCGCGAACGCGGTCAAATTGACCAGCGTCGAGCGCGCGACGGCGCTCGCCTCGGCGAAGGCCATGGGCCTCAACGTCTGCGGCGTGGACATGCTGCGCTCGAACACGGGTCCCGTGGTGATGGAGGTCAACTCGTCGCCCGGCCTCGAGGGGGTCGAGAAGGCGACCCAGGTCGACGTCGCGACGAAGATCATCGAGTTCATCGAAGCCAACGCCAAGCACAACAAGACGAAGACCAAGGGCAAGGGCTAGCCCGCGCAAGAGCGTCGGCTCCTGCCAGCGCCGTGGCAGGAGCGGAACGCGCGAGTGCTGTCCCGGCTTCGGCGTGGTGATAGCGTCGCGTGATGACTCGCCTGGCAGAGGGTTTGGTGCGGGGAGACGACGGCGTGGTGCGCTGCTGGTGGGGTGCGCAGCCTGAGATCTACCAGCGCTACCACGACACGGAGTGGGGGTTTCCGGTGACCGACGATACGCGGCTCTTCGAGAAGCTCTGCCTGGAGGGTTTTCAGTCAGGGCTAAGCTGGCTGACGATACTCAACAAGCGAGACAATTTCCGCAAGGCTTTCAAAGGGTTCGACTTTGCCAAGGTCGCGCGCTTCGAGCAGCGGGACGTCGAGCGCCTGCTGGGCGACGCGGGCATCGTGCGCCACCGAGGGAAGATCGAGTCGACCATCAACAACGCTCGGCGCACGCTGGAGCTGGTGAAGGAGCACGGTTCGCTGCTCTCGTTCGTGCGAGACCATGCGCCTCACCCCCGAACCCGGCCCAGGCGCTGCACGAAGCGGGCGCTACTCGAGCTCTCGAAGACACCGGAGTCCGTGGCGCTGAGCAAGGCGCTCAAGCAGCGAGGGTTCACCTTCGTGGGGCCCACGACGGTCTACGCGTTCATGCAGGCGATGGGCCTCGTGAACGACCATGTGGAAGGCTGCCCGGCGCGGGCACGGGTCGAGGCAGCGCGAGCCGCCCTGGCCTAGCCTGCGGGCTTGGCCGCGCGGAAGACACGCCGCGCCTCGCCGACGCTGATACGCTGCCATCTGGCATAGGTGCGGATCGCGCGCTCGGTGAGCTGCACGTCGCTGTCGTTCTCGCCCAGGCCCTTGGCGACGGCGTCGATCAGATAGCCTTCCGGGGCCATCAAGGTCTGAGTCGAGACCAGGTTCGTCGAGCCAGCGCGCTCGAGGGAGTCGCTGAAGTAGCGGTCGGAGTAGCAGGCGAGGACGAACGCCGGGTGCGCTGAGGACCTGTGCTCCCGCTTCTTGGGTCCGGGTGTCGGCAGGCGCTTGCCATCCATCAGTCGATTGTGTCCGGCGTAGCCCGCGACCTGCACGGGCACCGTGCGCCGTCGCTCGCCCTCGGGGCGCTGCGGGTCCTCGAAGCTGATCTCGGCGCCCTCGGTGGCGTGCTTCCAGAGGTCGTCGATGGCGCGGTCGATTTTGCTGCCGTGGACTGCCTGCAGGACCACCAGCTGTTCGATCCGGCATGCGCCCGAACTCTGCTCACGGGCGCAGCGCTCGAGGTGCCATTTCTTTGCGGAAACATAGCGACGGTACACCACGCGCTCCAGGTAAACGTCGTCTTGCTTTCTGACCTCCACACGCTCCCAGCCGCTGCGCTTGCCATCGAAGATGCGACGTGCGCCGAAGATGGCCCCCCAGTACAGGTTCGTGGAGAGCCGACCCGGCTGCCCCGCCCAGCTGGCCCCGCAGTCGATCTGGGCGTTCGAGCAGAGCGGGACCGTGACGTGGACGACGAGTGGCTTCCCGGCTTCCAGGTCCCGGCGGACGCTGGGGAAGGCCGCGCTCCAGCCCCTGGGCGGCTCCACCCTCGCCGGCGTCCCGTTCCGCGAGGCCTTGCGTCGGGTCTCCCCGCGCGCGAGCCCGCTCGGAGCCAGTAACCCCAGAGCAATGACGGTGACCAGGACGAGACGGGGCGACGTGCCGACAGACATGGCGGGCTCATCGTCCGTGGGGCCAGGACTGTGACGCGCGGGGGGTTGCTTTTCTGGGAGCCAGGGGCGCGCTACGCTAGCGGCGCGCGGCGCAGCGCCGTGACGTGAGCTCGGGGGTTTCACGCCGTCACCGACGGGGTTTGGGGGGGAGCATGGCGTCCATCGACGTTCGCTACACGGGCGTTCTGTTCATCGACTTTCAGCACGACGTGTGTGCCCGGGGCGGGCGCATGGTCAGTCAGTCGGAGGAGGTCATCGCAGGCTTCGAGGCGGTCCGCGCGCGAGCGGGCTGGCTGCTGGAGCAGCTGCGGGACCTGCCCCAGGGGAAGCCGCACTATGCCTTCGTGGCCCACGGCTTCGAGTCGGGGTACCCCGAGCTGGTGGGTGGGCGGCTGAGCCCCTTCGAGACCTACGTGATTCAGAGCGCAGCCTTCGAGCGCGGGACGGCAGGCACCGCTCAGGTTCCCGAGCTGATCCCCACGGCGGACGAGCACGTGTTCTGGAAGCAGACGCTCTCGCCCTTCGAGAGCAGCAACCTTGGATACTGGCTCAACAAGCGCGGAGTCGACACACTCGCTATCGCCGGTGTGGTCACTCACTACGCGGTCCTGGCCACCGCGCTCGCCGCCTTCGATCGCGGCTTCCGTGTGCTGGTGGTGGAAGACTGCTGCGCGTCCAGCTCTCGGGAGCGTCACGACATGGCGCTCGAGATCCTGGAGCCGCTGTGCGAGCTGGTAACCGCCGAGGAGCTCCAGGCTCGGCTGTACGATGCCTCGGGGAAACATCTCAAGGCGTCGCGATCCGCCAGCGGCGCACCCGGAGCCGTCGGGTTCGGGGGTGAGGGAGCGCCGGGCTCCGCCGCTAGCCGTCGTTGACGCTGCCGCGGCGCCCGCTCAGCG
>JAGQIY010001179.1 GCA_020430865.1 Myxococcales bacterium | reverse complement strand
TCGGCAGCAGCAACAAACTCAGAATCCAACCCGCGCGTACCGTGTGTGCCATGTCTTCCTCCCTCTCGCTGCGCCGTCGCCGCGGCGCCAGTGTGCCAAACCCAGAGTCCCGCGCATCGTGCCATGGCACAGGTGCCCAGCGCAAAGCTGAATGGGCAATGTTTCCCTAACGTTATACCCTGGGATCCGAGGCTCTCTCGACTCCTGCTGGGAGCGGTTCGGTGCGCCAGCCGCAGTCGCGCTCCAGGCGTACTGGCACAGCTCGAGGCCACGAGTGAGCCGAATGCTCGGGTCACGCCGTGCAGACACTCGATGTCAGCAACACACGCTCCCGCGGGTTTTCGCCTTCAGTAAGTGCGCGGCGGAACTAGACTCAGAGTGTGATTCTCCATGGCCACGTGGTCGAGCAGGCCGTCGACGTCGGGCTCCCCCAGCGCCACTTCGTGAAGCAGCTGGTGATGACCCAGAGCCAGGCGCCCCTGGCGATGGTGCGCAAGCGCCTGGCGCAACGCCAGGGACCCGTCGGCCAAGAGCAAGTCGAGGTCGACGCCCTCGCTGCGCCGAGCCGGGCGGCGCTGCTGCTCGTGCACGGCTATAGCCAGAACCGCTACGCCTGGCACCTGCCTTCGCGCAGCCTCGTGAACTACCTGGCCTGCGCCGGCTACGACGTCTTCAACATCGACCTGCGGGGTCACGGGCGCAGCGACCACCTGGGTGCCGCGTTGCCCGAGCGCGTCGATCAGTTCGTGCAGGAGGATCTCCCCGCAGCACTCGACTCCATCCACCGCCTGAGCGGCTTTGACAAGGTGTTCCTGATTGGCCACTCGCTCGGTGGCCTGTGCTCCTACGGAGTGGCGGCGGAGCGCCCGCAACAAGTCGCTGGGGTGGTGAGCATCGGCTCGCCGTATCACTTCACGGCGGGTACGAGGCTGCTGGCGGGGCTGTCCGAGGCGTTCTTGTTGCTGGACCGCACCCTCGGCATGCCCAACATCCCGGTTCCCGCGCGGCTGTATGGTCGCTTCGTGCGGGTCAGCCAACGGGTGGTGAACAGCCGACTGTACCCGGTGCCGCTGCGTGGTTTCCGCAGGGGATCGATGGAGCCCGAGGTCTTGCGCCAGCACATGGCCCTGGCGATGGACCAGGGCAGCATCGAGACGATGCGCACGCTGTTCACCTGGGCCGCCGAGTCTCGCGCAAGTCGCAGCACCACGCTGTTCGGGCTCGAGCGCGCCTTCGAGGGCCTCGATCTGCCGCTGTTGGTCATCGCGGGCAGCCACGACGATCTGGCGCCTCCAGCCTCGGTCCGCCCCGGCTTCGAGCGCTCGCAGTCCAGTGACAAGACCTACCGGGAGTTGCCGTTCGGACACATCGACTTGTTGGTCGGACGGGACGCGCCTCGACTGACCTGGCCGCTACTCGAGCGCTGGCTCGATCGACGCAGCGGAGGGGTCAACCGCACGGAAACGACGGCGGCCTGAAACTGATGGCCGCCTAGCAGCGGGACCAGGTCACTTCGCCTCGAGCTTCTTCTTGAGACGCTCGACCTCGCCTTCCAGCTTCTTCACTTGGCGCTTCAGGTCCTTGAGTTCCTTCGCAGTCGCGAGGTTCATCATGCTGGCGAAGCGCTCCGTCTGCTCTTCGGTGAAGGTGTTCACCTTCCCTGGCACCTGGACGACCGTCATCATCGCCTTCATGAACTGCTCGTTCTGCATCAGCTTGAGCACACGCGGGTCTCCCATCAGCTCCATGCTCTTCTTCCGAACGGTGTCTTTGATGCCCATCTTTCGTCCTTGATCGTTGAGTCGTGGTGGATTCGAGCGCGCGCAGCGTTTAGCCAACGTGGCCGCACAAAGCCAGGATGCTCGGGCATTCGCTGCTGCTCCAGCCAGGGGGCCCCTGAACAAGTCGGCACCACACATGTTGCAGGCTCTCGCCCTCTCCCCCACACCCGCGAAGTTCGCTCAAGCGATGGATGTTGTTGGCCTAATGCGTTGGCGTCCACCCCGACCAGCAGCCGACCGGCGCGAAAAGGGCGCTGGTCACACGGGATGCGTGTTCCATACTGCGTTCGTTGTTAGGATGAGGGGCCAATGGGGAACTCCGTGAGCAGCGATGAAGGCCGGTCGAGACGCGCAGCGTCTGGCTGGCGCCTGTCTCACGCCCTGCTGGTGGTCGCCGTGCTGGGCCTTGCAGCCGGATGCAGCGGCTACGTCAAGCGAGGCAGCGCGCTCTACGCCGACGGCCGCTACATCGAAGCTGCTGAGGTGTTCGAACGCACCGAACACCGCCTCGACCAGTCCAACGCCAAGCAGCAAGCCGAGTATGGCCTGTACCGAGGTTTGACTCTCTTGGTCCTCGGCGACACCCCAGGCGCGCGACGCTGGCTCTCCTACGCCTATCAGGTGGAGCGGGCGAATCCTGGGGTACTGCGAGGGAATCGCCGGGCGCTGCTGGATCGAGGCTGGGTGGAGCTCCAGGCCCGAGGCGAGCTGCCGCCGGGTCCCGCTGCGCCAGCGATGGCCGCGCAGCCGATGCCGGCGACGCTGATCTCCTCCGAATCTGCGCCACCTCCCGGCCCCAGCCCGGCGCCCCCGGCACGTCGCAGCTTGATGCCTCAATAGCTCGCGTTGCATCCCCAGAGGCAAAACGCGAGGTGAAGCCGGCGGTCTCCACGGGCTAACCTCGTGGGGGATGTCGCCAAGTGCCAGCATTCGTAGCCAACGCCTCCTGCTGCTGACCTGCGCGGGCAGCGTGATGCTGCTTGCGGGTCCAGACTTGCCGGCCCAAACCGCGACGCCCGGTTCGGGCTACATCCAGCAGCCTGCACCTCAGTCATTGCCGCAGGGCAATGGTGCCGCAGGGACGTGCTCGGACGGAAAGCGCAACGGACTCGAATCGGACGTGGACTGTGGCGGCGACTGCGCGCCTTGCGAGGTCGGTGACAGGTGCAGTGCCTGGCGAGACTGCTGGAGCGGCCGCTGCGCGGAGGGCGAGTGCGAGGAGCGCGCCCTCCAGCTCGGAACCCCGGCGCCTCCAGGCTATGACGTCGAGACGTCGACGCACGACGGGGCGGCCACGGCCCGCTACTTCGGAGCGGGCTTCTTCGCTGCTGGCTATGCGGCAGCATACGTCGGAGCGATCGCCAACCCGACGGAGCTCGCGTGGCTGTTCGCGCCCGTGGTCGGTCCCTGGATCACCATGGGCAAGGTGGATAGCGGCGAGGTGCTCCTCGCCATCGACGGCGTGCTGCAGGGCGCGGGTAGCCTGGTCCTCCTGGGCGGCCTGCTTGGCAGCGGAAAGCAGCTCGTGCGACAGGAACTGCCTCGAGACGCGAACTCCGTGAAGCTGCACTATTTCGTGGGGCTGAGCAGCGTGGGTCTCTCCGGCAGCTTCTGAGCGAGAGAGGATCCCCGAGGAATCAGTTGTAGGTCAGCCCCAGACCCACGGTGGGCGCCCAAAGCGAGTGGCTCCAGTCGTTGTCACGAGCGTCCGAGCCTGAGCCGTGGGTGTAGTCCAGGCGAGCTTGCAGCCCGAGACTCCACTCCTCTCCGACCCACCACTCATACGCGATGCCGAGGTTGAAGCCCCAGCCCAGCGCGGTGTGACCGCGGGCCCGAGCGCCATCATCGGTATCCGCCTGACCTATCACCAGCCCGACCACGCTCAGCCCCCCGGAGACGTGCAGTCCCGCGCTGGGATCGGGGAAGAAGTCGAACAGCGGTCCCACGCCAGCGACCTGGGAGATGCGGTACTCGTAGTTGCCGAACTCCCGGGCTGGGTGAGTCAGCGTCAGCTGGGGCACGGTCAGGGTGTTGAAGGCGAGGGCCAGCACCGCGCCTGGACGAAGCGCGCCGCCGACTGCGATCTGGGTGCCGTACGCGAAGCCGCCACCGCTACCATCGAAGTCGTCGACCTGGTCCCCGCCTTGACCCTCGACGTAGAACTGAAAGGGCTCGGTGGAGGCGGAGAAGCCGCCGAAGCCAACGCCTCCGGACAGGCGCAGGTAGAAGCCATCGTGAAGGTGACGCCCGGCTTTGCGCGAATGGCGAACGTAGCCGGGCCGGTCGAGGGGCGCTTCGTCGACCACCGGTCGGCGCTGAAACGGCCCCAGTTCTTGCGAGTAGGGCTGAGCCGGAACGTATCCTTGCGGATATACTTGAGGGTCCCTAGGCTGTGCGGAGTACGGCTGTCCCTGGGGTGGAGCGACCGCGGAAGGCCCTTGCACGGGTGGAAACCCAGCCTGTGACTGCGCCTGCGCCGTCGAGGAGAGCAGGGCCAACACCGGGACCGCGGCGAAGGTCCAGCAGGCGTTCGGTCTCGGCATCGACCCGCGAGGTTAGACCATGGCCCTGTCCGGGCAAGGGTCGCGATGCTCGCGTTGGTCGCCTGGACTACTCCTGAGGCAAGGTGATCACGTTGAAATCGAAGCTCTTGTCGCCGCTGCTGACCGTGACCTGGATCTTGGTGGAGTCGACGCGCTCGAAGGCCAGCTTGGCGCTCTTCCCCTTGGGCGTTCGCAGCACGTACTGACCGGCCTGAGGCACCGCATCCACCCAGCGCATCTGCACCCCGTCGATCGCCAGATCCCACTGTCCCCCATCGGACTTCCACTCGCGAGAGCCGTCGACCTGGATCCCCTCGAACAGACCGCCCTCGAGCACGCTCTGGGTGCGGTCGCCGCTGCCGGTCCCTTGCTTCCCATCGGAGATGCGGGTCCAGGTCAACTCATGCCGCACCCTTCGCTCGCCGTCGGCGAAGTTCCAGGTGACCTGAGCGCCGCCAGTCACCTCGACCTTCCCGTTGGAGAGGTCCGTCCAGGTGTGGTCGACCTCGACGTTACCCTCATCGTTCCGCACGACGCTCATGTGGTGATTGCCGGTGTACGTGTGGCCACGGTAGGTGCAGTTGCCCTCCCTGGCCCCGTACGTCACGTCGAGCTCGCCCTTGCTTACCTGAATCTCGGCGCAGGGAAGCTGGCTCTCGATGAACGTTCGCAGCTCATCCGCCGCCGCTTCCACCGCCTGGCCAATCGTGAAGTGAGTGGAGATGTCCACGCTACTCGAGGTCAGGTTCATCGCCTCACTGCTGAGCTGGGACTCGTCCAGCGCCTGCTTGGCTTCCGCCAAGGTCATGGCATCGTCGTCCTTCTTGCAGTTGGGCAGCAGTGCCAGGGGGAGCACCAGGGCGGAGGCGATAACGTAGGTCTTCATGACATCTCCTTCGGGTGGGAGTCGCAGCTCGAGTTTGCACTCGCCATGCCAGACGCGAGCACTCGCCCATCCTGCCCCCTGAGCATCCCGCCAGGCAGCGCGCGATCCTTCAAAATCTCGCATGGAATCTCCGCCAGGAACTGCTGCGTCGAGCCATCACGCAGAGCGCGCCGGCCCCGCAGCTTCTGCTCGCGGAGACCTCCAGCCTGCCCACCCGTTCTCGGTTCACGGGTTCGGGGGTGAGAACGACGCTTCACGGCGGGTCGCCCGGATTCAGGGCGCTTCACGGTTTGCTCAAGCAGGGCTCAAGCAAGGCCTCGAAGCGCCGCCTACAGTCGCTCCTCGAGGTCGACGCGAGCCGGCGCGACGCCGGACGCCGACCCCGATCAAGGAGACGAAAATGCTGGACTGGTTGATGTCGTTGTTTGGTGGCGGGAACAAGTTTGGAAACATCGATCCGGACGACTACGAGACGTTCTGGAAGGCGAACCACGAGATCGACCAGGCCGAGCGCCAGAGCCCCGAAGCGCATCGAGCGGCCCTGAACAAGTACGGGGTCAAGAGCCAGGCCCAGTGGGACGACGTCCTGGGGGCCTTCACTCAGCGCCACCAAGCAAACCCTGACTTCGCCATGGCGGCGAGCCGCGTGATGTCGCAGCTCCAGATGTCCGCCATGCCCGCGCAGTATCAGGTGAGCCCCGCGGACAACGCCCCGGTGGAGGGCGTCGACTTGAACCGCCTCGCGCTGATCGAGGCCACGGTCGACTACGCGCAGGCCAAGGGGCCCCAGGCCGTGGCGCAAGCGCTGCAGGGCTTTGGCCTGGACCAGGCGGCCTACGAACGTATCCGCGCGGGATGGCACGCACGCATGAGCGGCAGCGCCAACGCCATCACCGCCGCCACCCTGAGCTCTCAGTATCAGGCGTTTCTCGCTCAGGCGCGTGTCAGCGCCGCACGCTAGACCCCTCACCCCCTACCCCGATGAACGCGCTCCAGGCGCCTTCGCGAAGCACAGAAACAGAAGCGCCGCGTCGAGTCGAACGCGGCGTTCCTGCGGCTCGCTGCCTGGAGCCAGCTACTCCTTGGTGTCGCCGCGGGCGAAGATCGACGCGACATAGTTGAGCACGTCGGTCGCGCTCACTTCGTTGTAGCCGAAGTAGCGCATCAGGCGGCTCTTGATGATGTCGATCTTCTCCTGAGTCTCCTTGTCGACCACGGCGCTGACCAGCGTCTTGAGCTTGATGCTGTCCTTCTGGTCTTCGAAGAGCTTCAGCTCGAGAGCGCGGCGCAGACGATCGTTGGTCTGCCAGTCGAACTTCTTGCCCTCGACGGCTCGGGCGCCGATGTAGTTCATGATTTCCCTTCGGAAATCATCTTTCCGGCTCTCCGGAATGTCGATCTTCTCCTCGATGGAACGCATCAGCCGCTCGTCGGGCTCCTCGTCCTGACCGGTGTAGCGGTTCTTGACCTTCTCCTTGAGGGTGTAGGCCTTGATGTTGTCGATGTAGTTCGCCGCCAGCTT
>JAGQIY010001178.1 GCA_020430865.1 Myxococcales bacterium | reverse complement strand
GGCTTTCGGGTAGCGCTCGGCGGGGCGCAGGCGCGCTACGACGTGACCGCGGACCTCGCCACGTTCTCCAAGGCTGTCGCCAACGGCCTGCCGCTCTCGGTGCTGACGGGCCGTCGCGAAGTCATGCAGCTGCTCGAGGAAGAGGTGTTCTTCTTCACCACGTTTGGTGGCGAAGCGCTCAGCCTGGCGGCTGCAAAGGCGACGCTCAGCGAGCTCGAGCGCCTCGACGTGCCCCAGGTGCTTGCAGAGCGCGGCGCCTGGCTCGCAGACGAGTACAACCGCCTGGCGAGCGCCAAAGGCCTCGACTTCACCCGTGCGATGGGCCTGCCGGCGCGTACGCTCGTCAGTTTCCATGCGGAGCGAGTCGATCCGCTGCTTGCCAAGTCGTTTCTGGGTCAGGAGTTGTTGCGCCACGGCGTCCTGTGGTCGGGCTTCCACAACCTGTCCTACGCCCACACCGCAGAGGAACTCGAACATGTCGTGAAAGCCTACGATCGGGCCCTGGACGAGCTAGGCAAGGCGGTCGCCGAGAACCGCCTGCGTGAGTCGATCCTGGGCCGGCCGGTGCAACCCGTGTTCCGCAAGGTGGGAGCATGAGCGGCACGCCGCGACGCGCAGCGGGCGAGGGCCCCGAAGCCAACGCGCGCCTGTTCTGCTTGCAGGGGCGCGTGGCGGTCGTGACGGGGGCGGCGGGCTTGCTGGGACGAGAGCATGCGTTTGCGCTCGGCAATGCTGGCGGCAGCGTGGTTTGCGCGGACCTGCCCGGTGAGCGCCTCGACCTGCTGCTTGCCGAGCTGACCGAGAGCGGCATCGATGCGACGGCGGTCGAGTGCGACGTGACGTCGGAGTCTCAGGTGCGACGGCTCGCTCGCCAGACCATGAGCCGCTACGACCGCATCGACGTGCTGGTGAACAACGCTGGGCTGGACGACAAGGTGCCTGCGGGCCTCACGGATTCTCTCCGCGCTCAAGCCTTCGAGAACTACTCGGTGGATTGGTTCCGCAAGGTGCTGGACGTCAACGTGGTGGGAGCGTTCATTTGCACTCGCGAGTTGGGACAGGTGATGGCAGGCCGAGCCGGGGGGAGCATCATCAATATCGGCTCGACCTACGCGCTGGTGGCGCCAGATCAGTCCTTGTACGAGAGTTCCCAGGGCGAGCAGCTCTTCTACAAGTCCGCGGCCTATCCCGTGTCGAAGGGCGCGTTGCTGCAGCTGACGCGCTTCACGGCGACCTACTGGGGGAAACGTGGTGTGCGCGCGAACACCTTGTGTCCGGGAGGCGTGTTTCAGCATCAACCGGCGGCGTTCGTCGAGGCATACGCGGCGCGGACTCCAGCCGGGCGCATGGCGGACGCGAGCGACTACCGCGCTGCGCTGGTCTTTCTGGCGAGTGACGGCTCGGCGTACATGAACGGACAGCAGTTGGTGGTGGATGGTGGTTGGACGGCATGGTGAAACCAGGGATGTGGGTCCCGGTCACTCGGGAAGTTGCCGCACAGAAAAACACTAGCCATGGCCAGACGCAGACGAGAGGCGAAGGAGAGCTATGAACAGTGTCGAGGTGTTGGATCCCCTGATCGTCGATGACGCAAGGGCGCGAGCCCGCGAGTTCATCGGTCGCCCCAGGTCCCGTTGTGTCGTGCCGATTGCTGGGCGCCTGGTAGGGGCTGGACAGCCGGTGTTCGTGATCGCCGAGATCGGCATCAATCACAACGGTTCGCTCGAGCTCGCGAAGCGCCTGATCGAGGGCGCCTGGGCCGCCGGGGTCGACGCGGTGAAGTTCCAGAAGCGCGAGGTGGAGATCTGCGTCCCCCGCGACCAGTGGGACAGGCAGCGCGAGACGCCTTGGGGGCGCATGACCTATATCGACTACAAGCGGCGCATCGAGTTTGGCCAGGCCGAGTTCGACGAGATCGACCGCTTCTCGCATCGGCTGGGCATCCCATGGCTCGCGTCTTGCTGGGACATCCCCAGCGTGGAGTTCATGGAGCGCTACTCCCCGGTGTGTCACAAGATCGCGTCGGCCTGCATCACGGATCTGGCCCTGCTTCACGCGGTGCGCTGGACGGGGCGCCCGACGATCCTCTCCACTGGCATGTCGACGCTCGAAGAGATCGACTCAGCCGTCGATGCTCTGGGGCGGCAACGACTGCTGATCGCCCACGCCACGAGCACCTACCCGTGTCCTCCGAGCGAGTTGAACCTCTCGGTGCTGAGCGAGTTCTCCCGGATGTACCCGGGGTGTCCCATTGGCTACTCCGGACACGAGCAGGGACTGTGTCCGACCATCGCAGCGGTGGCGCTCGGGGCAACGTTCGTCGAACGTCACATCACGCTCGATCGCACCGCATGGGGTACGGATCACTCGGCTTCGCTCGAGCTGGCCGAGTTGGCAGAACTGGTCCGGGGGATCCGCGAGGTCGAGCGAGCGCTGGGCGACGGGAAGAAGCGCGTCTATGACAGCGAGATCCCCGTGAGAAGCAAGCTCCGTCGCGTGCTCTAGCCGCATAAATACTGTGCGGAAAATTATCGGACCGCAGCGAGGTCTCCGGGTTTGGGGGTGAGGGGTCATGATGTGGGAGCGGCTATCACCGTTGATCATCGTGGGTTCGGCGCTGGGTTTCATGGGACTCGAACGCGTCTTTCCCTACGACAGGAACCAGCGAGTGTTCCGCAAGGGATTCTGGCTGGACTTGGTCGGCTACGGGCTGATCCAGAGCTACTTCCTGGGGCTCATCATCTCGGCGTTCATTGCCTGGCTGGATCGCCAGACAGGGCTGTCCCGGCTGCACCTGGTCAGCGACTGGCACCCGCTGGTGCAGCTCGGGTTCTTCTTCGTCGTTCACGACTTCTACATCTACTGGTTTCACCGCTTGCAGCATGGGAGCGACCTGCTGTGGCGCACCCACGAGGCGCACCACTCGGCGGAGGCAGTGGACTGGCTCGCGGGGACCCGCTCCCACAGCATCGAGATCTTGATCAACCAGACCATCGAGTTCGCGCCCATCGTGCTGCTGGGCGGCGCCCCAGAGGTCGCGCTGATGAAGGCGACGCTGGATGCCGTGTGGGGCATGTACATCCACTCGAACGTGGATGTTCGCAGTGGTGCGCTGCAGTACGTGGTCAACGGACCGGAGATGCACCGCTGGCATCACGCGGTGGAGTTGGGACCGCCCGGGAAGAATTTCAGCACCAAGCTCGCGGTCTGGGATTGGCTCTTCGGCACCGCGTATCGCCCAGGGGGAAAGCCGAGCGGATATGGGCTCGGTGACGCAGCCTATCCGCAGACCTGGTGGGGCCAGCATGTGTACGCCTTCGGCTGGCACCGGGCCTCGACGTCAGCCGCGCAGGCTCGGTTCGCCGCTACTGAAGCAGAGCCCGCAGCGCCAGGCCCTCGTACAGAAGCTGCGCCCCGAGATGACAGGTGATGTCGGCGTGGTCGAGTGCAGGTGCGACCTCGACCAGGTCCATCCCAACCAGGCGGACCCCGCTCAGCATGCGCAGTAGCGAGATCGCTTCACGTGACGTCAGGCCGCCGGGCACCGGTGTGCCGGTGCCCGGAGCGTACGCAGGATCCACGCCGTCGATGTCGAAGCTGACGTATGTCGGACGTTCGCCCACTTGTTCACGGATCTGGCTCGCCACACGGCGGATCCCCTCGCTCTCTACCATCTGCATGTCGTAGACCTTGGCATCGAAGGCGTCCGAGACGTCGCGTTCATCGTCTCCCTTCCAGGTCACACGAATGGCTACCTGGTGGAGTTGCCCGCGGGCGATCAGGCCTTCTTCCAAGGCGTGCTTCATGGGGGTTCCGTGGTGAAATGCTTCCCCCCAGGTCTCGGGACCGCTGGTGTCGAAGTGGGCGTCGATGTGTACCACCGCGAGCTCGCCATGGCGCTGGGCGACTGCGCGCAGGGCCGGGAGGGAGATCGAGTGGTCGCCACCCACCAGGAAGGGGGTCGCGCCCGCCTCGACGACGGCGCCCACCTCCAGCTGCACCAGCTGGCGAATCGACTCCAGGCTGAACGGAGGGGCTGCGACGTTGCCCCCGTCCACGGCGTTCAGGCGCTCGAAGACGTCGACGCGATGGGTGGGGTGGTAGGGGCCGAGCAGCGCGCTGGTGCGCCGCAGGTGGTACGGCGCCATGCGCGCCCCGGGTTGATAGGTCGTTCCTGCGTCCGTCGGCACGCCGAGGATCGCTGCGTGGTACCCCTGGTAGACGTCGGCGCTCCCGATCGCGGGCTTGACCATCGGCAAGCGAAAGAACGGAGTTTGCCCGTGACGGACGTACTCGAGGGCGGATTGCTGGCTCATGCTCTGGTCCTAACTGTTGTGGAAGGCTTCATCCTGGCGGTCTGCCAGCATCGCACTCAGATCCGTGCGGATAATTTGCGCCATGTCCTCGTCGCTGAGCCCTGGCGTCGGACGCAGCGCGCGTCCCACCTCGAGCTCCACCGGGACGTCGTGGCGGGCGATGCTCCGCAGGTAGTGGGGAAGGAAGGCGGCGTTCCCGTGCCAGCACACCGGCCGCGGAAGCCGCACGGCGATCGGAACCACCGGGACATCTGCCAGCCGAGCCAGAGCGAACGCACCGAGCTTGAACGGCAAGAGCTTGCTGCCATCGGAGGTGGTGCCTTCGGGGAAGGTCAGGACCCGGGTACCTCGGCGCAACGCGCGCAGCGCTGTCTTGAGGACCCGGGCGCCGCTGTGGGGACACTCGCGCTTCACGAACAGCACTCCCAGTC
>JAGQIY010001177.1 GCA_020430865.1 Myxococcales bacterium | reverse complement strand
GAGCCCTGAGGCTCGCCGAACGGGGTCTCGGCGTCCGGCGGCTCGGTGAACGCGTAGACGTTGTAGGTCATGGTATCGACGGTCTCCACGTCGTCCCTCGCCGGATCCCAGCTCAACGTCGCCTTGGTCGCCCCAGGCGCCCCGATCCCGGTGCACCCACCAAACACGGGCGGCGTGGTGTCCTTCCCGGTGCTCCCCTCCTTCTCGAGCTCGTTGCTCTCGGAGTTTCCGGCAGCGTCCGACGCGCGGACGTTGAAGAAGAAGCTGGTCTCGGCGAGGGGCAGACCCTTCACGATCACACTGCTCGCACCAGGCACGCTCACCGCACCCACCTTGCCCGTCGCGGCTCCCCCAGACGTCGACGCCCATCGCACCGTGTAGGTGATCCCCTCGGCAGGCGTCTTGTCATCGGTCGCCGCGTCCCAGGACACCTTGACCTCGGTGGCACCGGCGGCCTCCGCACCGGTGATGCCGCCGAACGTCGGAGGCGCGTCGTCGGCTTCTGGGGTGCCCGACTGCTCGGCGGTGTTCTCGTCCATCGCCCCGGCTTCGTCCTGGGCACGGACCACGATGTGGTACTCGGTTCCCGCGGTGAGGCCTGCAACCAGCACGCTCTGCGCACCCGGCGGGCTGGTCACGGTGGGCGCACCGAAGTTCTGACCACCTGCGCTCGTGGCGACGTAGACGTTGTAGACGAGCGCTTCCGTTGCCGTGGCGTCGTCCGTCGCCGCGTTCCAGGTGACCTGCAGCGCCGTGTCGCCCGCAGGGGCCACGCTCCGGATCCCGTCGAAGGTCGGCGGCGCGTTCTCGGGGTTGCTGCCGGTTCCACCGCTACCCTCGGCGTTGGGAACGCACTCGGAGCCGTTCTTGTGAGTTCCCGACCCGCAGGTGATGTCCTCACCACCGCAGCTCGGGAGCAGGCCTGCGCTGAGGGACGCCCCGGTCAGCAAGACCAGAGCCGATGTCAGCGACGAGCGATTTGCGAGTTTGAAAGTCCCCATAGTCCTCAATCCTTGCCCTTAAGCCGCGGCTTGCTGGCAAAAGCCTCAGTTGGCGAACGCGCCCTGTTCAATCCATTCACGAATGAGCCCATCCTCGGCGCCGCTGAGCGGCGAGGAGGTCAGGCCGTTTCCGTCGCGTGGCTCCTGCAAGCCCTGGTAATCGTTGGGTTTGCTCGCGGAGAACGGCGCGGTGGTGAGTCCCTCCGGGTTGATTCGCCGATAGATCAGGCTATTTTCCGGCTGGAAAGGCAGGATCAGCGGCAAGCCGCTGGTGCTGCTCACGTCTGGATCCACGAAGCCACCTGGGACGTTCACCGTCGTGGAGTGCTGGAAGCTGTGGCAGCCGTTGCACTGGTCTCGCCACAGCGGGAGGATGTCGAAGCGATAGGAAACCGACGTCGTCACGGCGGTCGAGTGGTTCCCGGTCTCGAAGTTCCCTGACATGTCTTCGGCGCGTACGTACACGTTGTAGAGCGTGCGCGACGCGAGGTTCGTCAGGCGTGCGGTGGTCTCACCGAAGTTGGTGGTGGCGCGGATGTGATCGTCGAAGGCGGCGCCCTCGCAGTCCTTCGCGTCTTGCTCGGCGCACACGTGGTAACGGATCTCGCCGGCGGGGTGCGTGTCGTCAGTCGCCGCAGTCCAGGACACGTCGAGCGCTGCCAGGCTGGCGTTGACGGTCACGCTGGGCCCTGCGCTCCAGATCGGCGCGGTGGTGTCCGATGACGCGGCGAGCGTCGTGCCGCTCAGCTCCTTGCTGCTGACGTTCACGTTGCCGGCTTCATCCATGGCCCGAACCACCACGAAGCGCGTGGCGTTCGCGGGCAGGCCTGCCACGACGGTCGAGGTGATCCCCGCGGAAGTGACGAAGCTCGGGTTGTTGAAGTCGTGCACCCCAGCCACGTCCGAGACGAAGATCTGATAGCGGATCTTGTAGTCAGGCGTGCTGGTGTCGCTCGCAGCGCTCCAGCTGACCAGGAGCGTACTGGGACTGGATCCCACCACCGAGTCGACGCCATTGAACGAGGGCGCGGTGGTGTCCGTGTCTCCGCCCGTCGTGGCATTGACCTGGATGGTGTTGTTGTCGCGATTGCCGGCCGTATCTCGCGCCCGGACCACGTAGTAGTACTTGGTGTTTGGCTGGAGATTCGGCACCACGAAGGAAATCGCTCCCGGCGCCGAGGTGTAGCTCGGGCTCGAAAAATCCTGCTGCCGATCCGTGGTGGCCTCGTAGACGTCGTAGACGATGTTCGCCGGCTCCGTCACGTTGTCCGTCGCAGGAAACCAGTACAGCTTGATGTTCTGTCCCGTGGCGATTGCCTGCTTGGCGCCCGAGTAGCTTGGCGCAACGCCCTCTGGCGTTCGGGCAAAGCGCGTCAGGGTGTTCTCGTCCTCGTTCCCCGAGGCATCGACCGCGCGCACCACGACGGCGTAGTCCGTGAGTGGCGTCAGGCCCGAGAGCGTAACCGACGACTGACCAGGGTCCGAGACCGCCACCGGTTGCGTAAGGTCAACATCGAGGCCGGCCGGCCCGAGGTAGACGTTGTAGACCAGCTGACTCTGGTCGGTGCCCTTGTCGAAACCGGCCTTCCACTCCACCCGCAGCGTGCTGGATGTCTCGGCCTCCACGACGCTCACCCCTGCGAACTTCGGTGGCGACCCGTCTGGCGTGGCGTCCCCGACTTCGGCGGTGTTCTCCTCTTCGTTGCCCGCCTCGTCCACGGCTCGCACGACGAAGCGATAGTCGTGAGATGGGGAGAGACCGGTGATCGCTGCGCCGCTGGCGCCGGACGGAGTCGCCAGCCAAGGGCTCTCGAAATCGAAGTCCTCACCGCTCGCAGCGCCGTACACCCGGAACACGATGCGCGAAGACGCAGAGACGTTGTCCGAGGCCGTGGGCCAGGACAGATCGATGCGAGACTCGCTCACCACCGTCGCTGCGGAAGCTCCATCGAACGCCGGCGGCGTCGTGTCCGTATCGGTTCCCCCGCCAGCGGTATCATCACCGCCTCCGCAGCCCACGCTCAAGTAGGCCGCGGCACATAGGCCAAGCCAAAGTCGATGCCTCATCCCATCCTCCAAGGGAGCCCGCGAACTCCAATCGCTCCAGCGTAGCAAGCTGCGGGTCCTCGTAAACCCCTGTTCAGCAAACATCCGCGCCCAGGTTGCCTCTCACATTGATTCCGCACTGCTTCCCCAGTTCGCATGCCCGCGGTGCCCGTCGCTCCTCTCCCCCAAGAAAGAAACCCGGCGTCCTGTCTATCTCCGCGGCAGTGTCCTCGGCATCCTGTGTCCTCGGCATCCTGTGTCCGCGGCAGTGTCCGCGGCATCCTGTGTCCGCGGCGTCGCACGCTCGGGATTCTCCCCGGAAAGCCGAGCGTGGAGTCCCAGGTCAGGGCTCGCTGCCCAGCTTCGGACGGTCGAACGGCGCCTGCTCGTTCTTGACTCGCGGGTCGGTCAGGGCGTTCCGCATGAAATCGATGATGTCCGCGATATCCTGAGCATTGATCGGCAGCGGATCCGCGGGCCCTGCCGGACCACCCACCGTGCTGTCGATGTTGGGGGAGTTCGGGAACGGGATATTCTTGTAGGCCTCCATCACCGATTGCAGATCGGCGCCAGGTCCACTCCCGGTGTGGAGCAGGCCGCCTGCCTCTCGCAGGCCGACGTTTCGCAGCGTGGGAGTCTTGACCTTGAAGCGATCGGTGTCCTTCATCGTGACCTTCTCGCGACCATTGTCGAACGAAGCATCCTCCTCGATGAAGCCGAGGTTGTGGAACTCGATGTCGGTGCCACCCATCGCGAGCACGTCCGAGAACAGCGGCGGCGCGTGGCAGAGATTGCAGCGAGCGGTGGTCATGAACAGCGTGAAGCCTCGGATCTGCGCCTCGGTCATGGCCGTCGCGTCGCCAGCGTTCCAGCGATCCCACGGGGTCTGATTGGAGGTCAGACGACGCTCGTGGGTCGCGATGGCGAAGGCGATGCGCTTGGTGTTGATCTCCTGAGTGCCATACACCGCCTCGAACATCTGCGGGTACGTCGGGTACTTGGCGATGAACTGCTTCATATCCGCAGGGATATCATGAGCGAGAGCGAGCGGCTGAGCCGTCGTCAGCTTGGCATGAATCGAGGGCCAAGCGCGGTTCTCGCAGGCCATCTCGGCGTCAGCGAGAGGCGGTCCGACGGACTGGCTCTCCAGCGCTCCACCGGCTGCGATCGCGACGGCGCCAGTGTCCGGGTCGATGAACTGGGAGCGCGCGCGCCCGTCCCAGAAGTTGTCGCGGTTGAACATCGCGTCCAGGTAGGTCGGCGGCTTGCGACCCGTGACCTGGCGAGTGGCGCCGAAAACCGGGTCGTTCTTGTAGGTGATCACCCCGCCGCTGTCCGTGCAGCGCTTGATGCCTTGTGCACCACGGCGGTCGTCGGCGGTGCCGATGGTGCCGTCGGGGCCCGGGTGGATCGCGCCGGCTTGCGACGCTCGTGGATCGGAGCCGCCTGCAGCCGCGCGGTGGCAGGTACCGCACGCCATGGTGTCGTCGCTGCTGACCTGCTCCTCCCAGAACAGGATCTTGCCGAGCAACTCCTTGTCTTCCGTGGGCTGGTTCTCGGGGGGGTAGGGGACCTCCGGATAGGCCATGTACTGAGACCCACCGCTGCCGCCGGTGGTCTGCCCCGCAGTTCCTCCCGTGGCGCCCCCGCTGCCCCCGCTGCCGCCAGCCCCGGCGCTGCTTCCACCCGTGCCAGCCGTCGCTGAGCCGCCGCTGCCGGCGCTCCCTGCGGTGCCTGCGTTGCCGCCAGCGCCCCCTTCGTTTCCCGTGTTCGGGTCCGTACCGTCGCTGCACGCCACCGCCACGGCGGAGAGCAGCGAGACCATGAGTAATGCGTTCGTTCGCAGCATCCGAGAAAGCTCCAGAGGGGTTTGGCCTCACGACGCAGTCGAGCGATCGTGCGGTTAGCACGGGATGCTAGCGCAGGACTCCAGAGGGCACCAACTCGCTTGAGTTGGCTGCGGCTGCTTGACGCTCCCAGCTTGGCGCGCTTGGCCGGTTCGGCTTCCGCCGAACGCCCTCGGGGCCCGTCAGGAAGTGAGCGAACGTCGCGTCACTTCCTGTCAGCCAGCTCCGAGATCCACGGGGCTCTGGGCGGGCGAGACCACGCACGCCGAACTCTTGATGACGACGTGAAGCTCGAGACCAGGTTCCAGGCCGAGCTCTTCGATCGCGCTGTGACTGAGCTCGACCAGCAGGCCTGGCGTCGCACCGTTCCCGCGCGAGGTGTCTCCGCTGTCTGCGACGACCTGCGGCTGCAGTTCCACCTCCACGACGCCGCTCGGATCGACCTGTCGGACCTGCCCGAGCAGGACATTGCGCGCTGAAATGCGCTCGGGTTTGCAGCGCGCCAGGATCACGTCGCGAGCGGCGATGCTCACCAGGGCATGCGCCCGCCGATCGGGCCCCACGTTCTCGCGCAGACCCCGGCAGTGCAGCTCCACGCCCCCGGCCGTTCGCACCAGGCAGCGCTCTGCGCTTGCGTGGACGATCTCGCATGGAAAAGTGGACTCGAGTTCGTCCGTTCCCAGCAACAACGCGAGCGTGTTGCTGGTGGAGGGTCGTCCAATGCTCCCCTTGCCCAGCAACACGTCCTCGGGGCGGCCTCTCGCCACGACCCGACCGGTGTCGAAACCGACGACCTCGTCGCACAGGGCTTGCACCTCCCCGGGGCTGTGGCTCACGAGCAGCATCGGAATGGCGAATTCTTCGCGAACCTGGCGCAGGAAGGGCAAGAGCCGGCGCTTGAGCGCGAGGTCCAGAGCACCGAGCGGCTCGTCGAGCACCAGGAGCTCGGGCGCCGAGCAGAGCGCACGACCCAGGGCCACGCGCTGGCGCTCCCCGCCCGACAGGGTGCTGGGGAGGCGTTCCCACAGTGCTTCTAGCTGCAACACTCGGCTCACCTGCTCGAGACGGTTTCTCGCCTGATCACGAGACTGGCGGTGCGCGCCGCAGAGCAGGTTCTCTCGTGTATTCAGATGCGGAAACAACAGTCCGTCCTGGGGCACGTAGCCGATACGCCGCTGCTCGGGTCGCACCACGACCCCGCGTTCGGAGTCCAGCCACGTCGAGCCGTTGAAGCAAACCCGCCCCCGCGCGCCCCGCCGCAGGCCGACCACGCACTCGAGCAGGCTCGTCTTTCCCGCCCCCGAAGGCCCAAACAGGGCGGTCACCCGTGCCTCCAGCTGGAGCTCGACCTGGAGTTCGAAGCGATCCAGCGGGAGTCTGAGCTCGAGATCCAGGCTCACCCTCGCCTCCCCCGCCCCAGGTACTCCGCGACGAGCACGGCGCCAAGGCCCGCGATCAAGGCGACGCCGAGCAACACGCGGGCCTCCGCGTCCCGGCCAGCCTGATCTGCGCTGAAGATCGCCAGCGCCAACGTCTGGGTGCGCCCCGGGATGTTGCCAGCGATCATCACGGTCGCCCCGAACTCACCCATCCCACGCATGAAGCCGAGGATGGCCGCTGCGCTCAGACCACGCAGACCAAGCGGGAGCGTGACGAGGCGAAACGTCGCGAGTCTGCCGTGACCCAGCGTGCGAGCCATGGCCTCCAGGCGAGGATCGATGCCGTCGAACGTGACCTTTACCGTACGGATCACGATGGGGAACGACATGGTGGCCGCAGCCAGAACACCGGCCTTCCAGGTGAGCAAGACATCCGGGTCGAAGCCCAGCGTCTGCCGGCCCAAGGGCCCCGCGTCCGCCAGGAGCGACAGCAGCAAATAGCCCACGGCGGTCGGTGGCAGGACCATCGGCAGTACCAGGAACGCGTTCAGCCACAGCTTGCCCGGGAACTGTCTGCGACTCAGGAGATAGCCCAGTGGGACCGCGAACAGCAGCACGATCAACGTGGCGCAGCCGGAGATTTTGAACGTCAGCCAGAGCGCGCTGCTTGTCGACTCCATGAGTGCACCGAGGGTCCCGACCGGCGACCGTCAGCTGCCCTTCTGCTCCGCGAGTCTGAAGCCGTAGCGCTCGAACACCGCCTTCGCCTGATTGCCGCGGAGGTAGCTGTATAGCTGGTCGACGAGCGGCAGCCCCACCGCGGGGCTGCCCGCGATCTTCGCCATCGGATAGCGGATGGGGTCGCTCTCGCTCTCGGGGACCTCGAACAGCACCCTCACCTTCTTCGAGAGCGCGGCGTCCGTCTTGTAGACGAAGCCGATCGCGCCGCCCCGCTGTTCGATCTGTACCAGGGCGGCACGGACGTCCGGCATCGGCACGACGCGCTTCTCCACGGCCTGCCACACGCTACCGTCCTCCACCTTCAGGCTCTCGAGGTACCTCTTGGCGTAGATCCCTGCGGGAACGGCGTCAGGGTTGCCGAGCACCAGCTCTTCGAAGCGCGGATCGCTCAGCTCGCGCGGGTGCGACAGCACGAGGTTCGACCGCGCGTTGCACACCAGAACCAGCTGGTTCTTCAGCAGGTCCTGCCGGCTGTCTGGGACGAGGCGCCCCGCCTTCTCGACGGCGTCCATCCACTGCTCGCTGGCCGACAAGAACACGTCGGCCTTCGGCGCGGCGATGAGCTGTCGCGCCAGCGCGTTGGAGCCAGCGAAACTCACGGCGATCTTGGCGCCAGGGTGGGACTTCTCGAACTCCGACTGGAGCTCGGTGACGGCGTCTCGCAGACTGGCCGCAGCAAACACGGTGACTTCCTTGGGCCCAGATGCCGGGCCGCTCGACGACTTCTCGCAAGCTCCGAGCAGCAAGCTGGTGCCTAACCACTGCAGCAGCTCTCGCCGTTGGATCGTCATCGACGCGAAGCGTTACATCGAGGCGCCTTCCGAGGCAACCGATGTGCGCAGCGCCAACCGTCAGGCGTCTCTCTTCGGGGCGCGCACGATGGTGCCCACATGCTCCCCCGCCAGCGCTCGGGCCACGAGGTCCGGTCTCAGGCCGTTGACGATCTGGAAGCTGGTGAGCAAGCGGGCATTGTCCAGCAGATCGAGCAGCACCCGATCGAAGGGCAACGTGGGGAGATCCATCTCGCGCAGCGCCGCGGAGTCCAC
Source organism: Myxococcales bacterium (assembly GCA_020430865.1). The sequence goes on along the minus strand of JAGQIY010001177.1, from coordinate 9,839 downwards.
GTCCAGGAGCATCTTCGCGTCAGGGTGCTGCTTGGGATCACGATCGTACAGGCCATCCACATCCTTCACCAACACCAGCCCAGCACAGCCGAAAGTTTCCGCGAGCAAAAAGGCGCCGGCGTCGCTGCGATGTGGAGGGATGCGTCCGACTCCCGGCGGATGTTCCCACAGCGAGTACGGCGGGACGCCATGGAAGATGATGCCTGGCGCCGCGTTCAGGAACAGCGGCATCAGATGTCCCAGGATCTCCGGTGGGATGGCCACCACACCGTGAGGCGCCAGCAACGTGCCGAGGATGTGGGCGTTGCCCAGACCATCTGCGGCGGCAAGCTGGGCGAGCACCCCCGTGGGGAGCCCGAGGTCGATGCCGATGGAGAACAAGTGCCGTGTGCGAGAGCCACCGCCGGTGCTGATCACCAGGCGTTGCTGCTTCAGCGCGGCCCCCAGCACCTCGACCAGAGGTACCACGGCGTCGCGGCCAGCCTCCAGGATCGATCCTGCGCCCACCTTCACGACTTGCACGTCGGGCAGCATGCGCACGACTGGGGACTCGGTGGAGCGCATGACCTGCTTGTCGAGCAAGCTCTCACGCATCAACAGGGACTGAAGGTGGTGGCGGCGGTCGTCGCTTGTCATGCTGTGACTCCGTGCGGAGATAGGCCGGAGGACCTCTCCCCCCCAAGAAAAAGAAGAAGCGTTGCGAGACCCGATGGTCTCCGCAGACTTGGGTCAGTCGGCGTGGATGATGGTGCCTACGTGCTCTCCATCGAGGGCACGACGCAGGTTGCCCGGCTTGAGGCCATTGACGATCTGGATGCTCCTACGGTGCTGGGCGTCGAGCATGAACTCCAGCACGGGTCGCTCCACGACCACGTCGTCGAAGTCCTGTTCGAGTAGCTCCCGAGCGCTGATCTTGGGGATGAACTTGGCGCCCTTGTCCTTCTTCGGATCGGCGGTGTACAGGCCATCCTCGTCCTTCACGTAGATCATCGAGCGCGTCCCGAACACCTCACTGATCAGGTAGGAGCCTGTATCCGTGCGGTGTGGGGGAATTCGACCAACGCTCGGATTGCGATGCCAGAACGTATACGGCGGCATGCCGAAGAAGATCGCCGCGCGTCTTTCCGCGAGGTAAAGTGGAAGCTGGGGAAACTGTACCGGTTCGATGAAAGGAATGCCGTGCTTCGCGAGCAAATAGTGGAGCATTCTGGCGTTCTGCATGCTCACGAAGGTGCCCAGGACGCTCAGCACACCGGTGGGCACACCCAGCTCGATGCCCATGCTGTACGCATGGCGCGCGCGAGTGCCCGCCCCGGTGCCGATGATCATGATGTGGTGCGGCAGCGCCTCGACGATCTCCTCGATCACCGGGAAAACCGCGCTGCGTCCCCGATCGATGATGCTCTGGCCTCCCACCTTGATCACGTTCGCCTCGGGCAGGATGGCGAAGCTCGGGCTCTCACCGGTCGAGCGCAGCAACTCGTCGTCCGTGAGGGAACCGCTGACCAGGCGCTTGCCCAGCTCGCTGAGGAGTTCGTCTTTGTTCGAGTCGTTCACGAGGTTCCTGGTGGTTGACGCGGCTTCGGCCCCGCGATGGGGCCGAACCGAGACGCCAGACGGATCGGGAACGGGGCGCCAAGCACAGGCTCCCCGGAGGCGCCATCCGGCACCCGTTGAACACCTTCTAGCGCATAGTGTTCGTGGCACGCCAGGGCCGTCTCCAGCGCACCGAAGTGTTCTCTGGCGCGTTCTGCGACTTGGTCCAGTACCTGGAGACGCTCGTCTGGCTCGAGCTCCAGCCCAGCCAGGCTCGGCTTCTCGCGCCAGCCCTGGAGGATGGGTCCGGGGGCGGCGTCGAACCGCCACTCGAGCACGGACTGGCGGGGGATCCAGCGCGTCTCTGGCGCTTCACGCACGATCTCGAACAGCAGTTCACTGCCGCGTCGTGGTCCGTCCTTTGGAGTCCTGGCGCGGGCGAGCAACGTCCGATGCAGCTCACGCCGAAGCCAGCGCCTCGGGTGATCGAGGCTGCGCACGACCCTGCCAAGGAGCAAACACGCGCCTGGTCGGCTCACCCGCAGAAACTCGTCGCGAACGTGGGCGGCGTCCAGCCAGTGCGCGCTGCGGGAGGCGAAGACCAGGTCGACGCTCGCTGCCGCGACCGGCCACTCGAGATCTGCATCGCGCACCACGAGTTCGCTCGCGGCGCGGGGTGTCGCGGTCTCGCGACGGAAGCGCTCACGCCAGCGCTCGGCCATCCCGGCGCTGGACTCGAGGGCCACGTAGAACGAGGCGTGTCGCGCCAGCGCGACGCCGATCTCTCCCGTCCCAGCGCCCAGCTCGAGCACTCTCCCAGGACTCACTCCCAGGAGTCTCACCGCTGCCCGTGCGATCCACTCGGGTGCACCTTCTGCGAGACCGCGCTGTGCATCGAACTGCGAGGCCTGACTGCCATACAGCCGCTCGGAGCGATCTTCAGGTGAGCTGGCCATGGTGTGAGACCGACCAGGTGCGCAGAGCTCGCCGGCCCGCGACCCAGGGCGACATCCGATTCCGGGGGGAGACGCACACAGAGACCCACGCGCGACGTCAGAAGCGCTTGCCCAGGGCGGCGCCGGCAAACCCCGGCGCGACTGCGGGCGAGAAGCTGACCCCGGTGTCCATGGTCGCGACCGGCTTCTCGGGGCGCGTGAGGTAGAACACCGCGGTCAGCGCGCCCGCGACGACCCCCACACCCAGCGCCACGTCAGCGAACAGGTTCAGCTGCTCACCGGAGTCCTTCAAGTCCTTCGCTCCGGTCGGGTCCGTTCCGTCGTTGGCCTTGTCGTAGTCGCTCTTCTTGCCGCTCGCGAGAGCACCGAGCACGCCGAAGCCGATGAAGCCCGCGACCGCGACGCCACCCGTGATGTAGACCGTCACGGGGACCGGGCGCTCCGTCTGCACCTGATCGGGCCCGGTGGGTCCGGTCGGCCCGGTGGGTCCGGTCGGACCACTGGGGCCAGTCGGACCAGTGGGCTTGACGACCTCGGGCTTCTTCAATTCGAAGGTGTGGTCCAGCGTCGCGCTCGACGGCGCGTCGAACTCCCACACCGCGTCTTCGTAGCCCGGCACGGAGACGGTGATCTTGTGATGCCCCGGCCTGATGCCGAGCTTCATCTCCTCCTCGCCGAGGGTGTAGCGGTTGTAGACTGGCTCCCCGCGCACTGGAGTACGGACGTCGACCATGGTGCCGTTCGGCTGGTCCGCCTTGACGGTGATCCACGCGACGGCGGCCTTCAGCGTGCTCAGGTCGCGGGTGTACTGACGCCGCTCCGCCTCGTCGATCTGGTCCTTCCCCTCCTCGAGGTACTTGGAGTAGGCGTCGATGGCCTCGCCGTCGCGCTCGAGCTTCATCGCAGCGAGCCCGAGGTTGCCCAGGATCTTCCACGAAGGGCACTCGGCGTACGCGACCTTGAACTCTCGATACGCGTCCTCGTAGCGAGCCCCGTCGGGGTCGGTGAGGAAGTTGACGCCGGCGCCGAAATGATTGCGGCAGGAGTCGGTGATGGTCACCTCCGCGGCGCTGGCGCGGGGAGCAGCCAGGACGAGACCGGAAAGCAAGCAGGCAGGAACCAAGACGTGACGTAGAGCCATGGGATCTCGATGTTTTCAGACCTCAGGCTCAGGCGGCAACTTCAATCTTGCGCGTTTGGAGCGACACCTCGACCATCGCCTCCAGTTCGATCCCCGATGGGCTTGAAATATGACCGATTTCTCCTGTTCCGAGCGCCAGTCTCGCCGCGTGGTGATCCATCGACCTGGCGGCTACGAACAACTGCGCCTCGAGCGCGGACCCCTGCCCCGCCCTGCGGCGGGTGAGCAGCTGGTGGCGACTCGAGCGATCGGCGTCAACTACGCTGACTGCGTCGTGCGCATGGGCCTCTACGCCTCGGCCCGGAAATACGTGGGCTGGCCCATCACCCCTGGCTTCGAGCTGGTTGGACGGCCCCACGACGACCTCACCCAGGCGCCGGTCATCGCCTTGACCCGCTTCAACGCCTACGCCACCCACGTCGCGGTCGACGAGCGACTGCTTTTTCCCTTGCCTCGAGGATACACCGAAGAGCAGGCAGCAGGCTTCGCCACCACTGCCCTGACCGCCTGGTACGCCATGCGTCGCCTGTGCAGCGTGTCGCCCGGCATGCGCGCCCTGGTGCACAGCGCTGCCGGCGGCGTTGGACTGCGCTTGCTCCAGATGTGCCGCCTGCTGGGGGTGGAGGCGGTTGGCCTCGTGGGCGCTCCGCACAAGGCGGGCGCGGTCGAGGCCAGCGGCGCCCGGGTGATCGTGAAGGCAGCGAGCGGAGCCCGCCGCGGGCCCGCCTGGTGGGACGAGGCCCGCCGCATTTCGCCTCGCGGATACGACGTCGTGCTGGACGCGACCGGCGTCGAGACGCTGGCGCGCAGCTACGAGTTGCTGGCGCCCATGGGGCGCCTCGTGATCTACGGGTTCCACAGCATGTTGCCGAGGAGCGGCCAGGGCCACGGCAGCGCCTTCGCTCCACGAGCTCTGGTGCGCCTGGTTCGAGGTTACCTCGAGACTCCCCGCTTCAACCCGCTGTCGCTGACCGGGGACAACAAGAGCGTGCTGGGCTTCAACCTCAGCTACCTCTTCGACGAGGTGACGCTAGCCCAGCACGGAATGCGGGAGGTCCTGGCGTGGGCAAGTCTCGGCAAGCTGCCGCCGTTGCCAACGGAGGTCTTCGCCTTCGAGGACGTCGCGCGCGCCCACGAACGCCTCGAGTCGGGCCAGACCACTGGAAAACTCGTGCTGCGCGTCGATCCCTAGCGGTAGCAGGCTTTACGCGGCGTCCGCCGGGTGCCATGTCCTGCGCCCGTGATCTCCGAAGTCAGCTCCGCCTGGAGCGAGCCGCCCGTCGCCGCTCCACCACCGACCTCTCGCCGGGTGCGTCTCGCCACCGGGCTCGAGTATCACCTGCTGGAGTGGAACGCCGACAGCAAGAGCGAGCACAGCGTGTTCCTGATCCACGGCTTCCTCGATCTCGGACGCAGCTGGCAGCCGGTGGTCGAATCGGGCCTCGGCGCCGGGCTGCACCTGGTCGCGCCCGACATGCGAGGTCATGGGCTGAGTGACCGCGTGGGCAGCGGCGGCTACTACCACTTCATGGATTACCTCGCGGATCTAGCCTCCCTGGTGGAGCAACTGGGGCGCGAGCGAGTGAGCCTCGTCGGCCACTCCATGGGCGGCAGCATCACCAGCTACTTCGCCGGCGCCTATCCGGAACGCATCGGGCGTCTCGCGCTGCTCGAGGGCCTGGGGCCGCCGGAAGACACCACCTCGGTGCCCGAGCGCGTCGGCAGCTGGATTACCGCTTGGAAACGCCAGGCGCACAGCGACTTGAAGCGCTACGCCGACGTCGAGGCCGCCGCGAAGCGGCTCCAGCGCCTGGACAACCTGCTGGACGACCGCATGGCTCGCTGGCTGGTCGCCCACAGCACGCGGGAGCTGCCGGACGGCGGCTTGAGCTTCCTCCACGACCCGCTGCACTTGACCACGGGTCCCTACCCCTTCCGCCTCGAGGTCGCAGAGACCTTCTGGCGCCGGGTGAACTGTCCGACGCTGTTCGTCGACGGCGCGGAGTCGTTCCTCCGCCACAACGAGGCCGAGGGGGCGCGACGCAAGGCGCAGTTCAAGGCCGGGCGGAGCGTCACCCTCGAGAACGCCGGCCACATGATGATGCGCCACGTTCCGAGGGAGCTCGCCGGGTTGCTGCAGGCCTTTCTCACCGAGTGAGCGACGCCTCCCTGGGAGGATCGGCGGTCGAACGCCGCGGCGCCTTGGCAGCGCTGGCCGCCGGGGGTACACCAGCGGGCGCAAGTCATGCGCGATCCATTCATCGGAGCCGACCGGGAGACCGTCTCCCCCCGCGAGCCGTCGTTCAAGATGTCGATCGGCCAGCTGGGGATGCTGTTTTTCTTGGCGTCGATCGCGATGATCTTCGGAGCGACGATCATCGCCTACCTGGTGACCCGCGCGAACAACGCGGTGTGGCGCACCGCCGAGATGCCCGGGCTGCCGCTCGGCCTCCTGGGGACCACGGCGCTGATGTTCGCCCAGGCCGGCTGCATGAGCTGGGCGCTGAAGGCCGTGCGGGCGAACAGGCTCACCACCCTCGAGCGAGCCCTGTGGTGGTCGCTCGGGCTCGGGGTCGCGTTCATCGTGGGCCAGAGCATCAACTGGTACGAGCTGCAGAGCGCGCACATGACCGTCAGCGCTCGGAACCTGTACGTCTTCACCTTCTACATGCTCACCGGAGTGCACGCGCTGCACGTCCTTGGAGGCGTGGTTCCGCTCGGAGTCGTGATCCACCGCACGCGACAGCGGGAGTACTCGAGCTCACGCTACGAGGGAGTGAAGTTCTGCGTGCAGTACTGGCACTTCCTCGGCGTGGTCTGGCTGATTCTGCTCGGCGTGCTCTACTTCGCCACCTGAGCGCTATTTCTGAGCCGTCTTGATCGGCTTCGTTTCGCTCCCCGACTCCTCGTCAGCCGCCTTCTCCGCGGTCTTCGCACCGACCTGGAACTTGGTGCGGCCGATCTCCTGACCCTCGCTGGACTTCACGATGGCCTCCCACTCACCGGCCTGTTTGATGTTCTGAGTGCGGCCCCAGGTGCGCCAGCGGCGCTGCTTGGCCGGGATGTGCAGCTCCACGAGTCCGACCTTCTTCCCGGAGCTGTGCTCGAAGGTCAGCATCACGTCTCGATCCTCGTCGCCGGGGTTCTCGAGCTCCATGAAGGCGTAGATCGGACCGCTGCTCGCCTCGAAGCTGGAGACCTCGACCGGTTCGCGCTTGTCGATCTCGGTGGTCACCACCAGGCGCTTGATCTTCAGCGGTGCCGAGCCGACGGCCTTCACGTCCGCGCGCTTGGTCTCCCCCGACGCGCTAGCTGTTCCGTCGACGTCGTTGCCTTCTTCGCTGGCCGCCTTGGGCTGCGTCTCGGATGCCTGCTCAGCGACGGGTTCGGCGACGATCGCCGTGTTCTCCGCTTCATCCTTGTTTTCCTGCGGAATCGCCAGCGGCTTCTTCAGGCCTGGCTGTCCTGGCTCGACCTCCACGGTCACCTTCGCCGGATCCGGCTCGGCGTGAGTCGTGTCCCGTCCACAACCAGCCAGCGATCCCAGCAGGGCGCACAGGCTCAGGCCGAGCACGCCACGCTGCAGCAGGCTCACGACGGGGTTGTTTCGGCTCACACGGGTCATCGTCAATTCCACCTTTCCGTCGGACGGTCTGGCTTGGATGCCGCCCGTCCTCGACGACGAACCTAAGGGGCAAGCTTCGAACCAACCAAGTTTCTTGCAGGCAAAATCGGGTCTTTTTGCGGGTTTTTCGGGGGTGAGGAGCGCCGCAGGGCGTCACCACCGACGCACGCCAGCGTGTGTCTCGACCAACGTGGCGTGTCTTCGCAGACTCACCCTCAGCTGGAGCGGAGCTCGCTCCGGGCGGCGCGATACGCCTCGGCGAGGTGCACCAGCGCCGCGCTGATGGCGGTGCAGAGCTCGTAGCGGGGCCAGCCTTCTGCGCTGGCGCCCTCACCGTGAGGCTGGAATACGAGGTAGTCCCGCGGCTCCACGTCGAACCACGTGCGGTGCCGCAGGCGTTTCAGTAAGCCCTCAGTGAAGTGGAGGCGAGTGTCGCCGGAGGCCGAGCGCGCCTCACCCCCAACCCCGCTCGCGACATCGAAGACCTGGCCGTAGCGCTCGAAGACTCGAGCTACGCTTCCGGGAGGTAACGGGAGCGGCGCCCCGTCCTCGACCTGGATCGCGGCCCCGTCAGGCTGCGCCACGAGCCAGGTGTGCTCGCGCTTCCCCGGAGCCAGCTCACGCTCGAAGATGCACAGCCGAGGGACGTCCGGCACTCAGGCCCCGGCCGCCTTGGTCATCAGCGCGGTCAGGCGCTTCGCCAGCGCCGCCGGATCCTCCAGCGGGCTACCCTCGGCGAGCAGCGCTTGATCGTAGAGCACCTCGATCCACTCGCTCACCTCCCCCACGTCGTTCGCCTCGCTGTTGAGGGCGTCGAGGCGCTGGATCAGCGGGTGATCCGGGTTGATCTCGAGCACGCGCTTCTGAGGCGGCATGCCGAGCTTCTGGGCGCGCATCAGGCGTTCGATGTGCGGCGCGAGGCCGCCGTCGGGGATCACCAGGCAGACCGGGCTGTCGTCGAGGCGAGTCGACGTGCGGACCTGACTCACCCGATCCGAGAGCACGCGCTCGAAGCGCTCCCGGATGTCCTTCAGCGCTTCGTCGCGAGCTTCACGCGCCTTCTCCGCGGCCTCGCCGTCGCCATCCAGATCGAGCTTCTCGCTCATCGCGTTCACCAGCTTGTGGCCGTCGTACTCGGTGAACTGAGTGACCACGAACGGGTCGACCGGATCGGTCATGAACAGCACCTCGTACCCGCGCTTCTTCAGCGCCTCGAGGTGCGGGCTCGTTTCCACGAGGCGACGCTCCGCGCCGGTGACGTAGTAGATGTCCTTCTGCCCCTCGGCCATGCGGGAGACGTAGTCCTTCAGGCTGTAGAGGTCCCCGCTCGAGTGGGTGCTCTCGTAGCGCACCAGCTCCTGGAGCTTGTCGCTTTGCTCCGGCTCGAAGTGCAGGCCCTCCTTGAGCACGGCGCCAAACTCACGGAAGAAGCTCGCGTAGTCTTCTGGGCGTTCTTCGGCCAGCTCTGAGAGCATGCTCAGCGTCTGGCTCACCACCTGCTTTCGCATGATGCGTACGGCCTTCGAGTCCTGGAGGATCTCGCGGGAGACGTTCAGCGGCAGATCCTCGCTGTCCAGCACGCCGCGCACGAAGCGCAGCCATTTGGGCAGCACCTCTTCGCAGTCGTTCATCACGAACACGCGCTTCACGTGCAGGCGAATGCCCTTCTTCGCCTCGGGATCGAAGAGGTCGAACGGCGCCTTCTTCGGCACGAAGAGCAGGCCCGTGAACATCTGGGTGCCTTCCACCTGGAAATGCTTGCGAGCCAGCGGCGCCTCGAAGTCGTGGCTCAGGTGCTTGTAGAACTCGGCGTACTGCTCGTCGCTGATGTCCTTTGGGCTGCGCTGCCAGAGGGCGCTGCCGCGATTGATGCGCTCGTAGCTCGGAGCGGCATCCTCGGCGTTCTCCGCGTCTTCCGGTTCCTTCGCCAGCTCGATGGGGTGGCTCACGTAGTCCGAGTAGCGAGTCACCAGTTGCCGAATACGCCAGCCGTCGAGGTACTGCTTGGCGTCGTCCTTCAGCTTCAGCACCACGTCGGTACCGCGCTCCCCGCGCTCCGTCGCCTCGATGGCGAAGCTCTCCTTGGCCTCGGAGGTCCAGGCGAAGGCTTCCTCGCTGCCCGCCCGGCGACTCACCACTCGGACCTCGTCGGCCACCAGAAACGCCGAGTAGAAGCCGACGCCAAACTGGCCGATCAGCTGCAGCGCATCTTTCCCTGCGGATTGTGCTTCGGCGAGGCGCTCCATCAGCTGCCGCGAGCCCGAATGAGCGATGGTGCCCAGGTTCTTCACCAGCTCGTCGTGAGACATGCCGATGCCGTTGTCGCTGATCGTCAGCGTGCCGGCTCCGGCGTCGGGAGTGATACGAATGCGAAGCTCCGAGTCGTCCCCGAGCAGCGCTGGGTCGGCGATCGCCTCGAAGCGCAGCTTGTCCAGCGCGTCCGAGGCGTTGCTCACCAGCTCGCGCAGGAAGATCTCGGGATTCGAGTAGAGCGAACCCACGACGAGACGCAGGACCTGACTGACTTCGGCTTGGAATGAGTGGACTTCAGACATGTCGGGGCGCAGGAATGGCCACGGGG
>JAGQIY010001176.1 GCA_020430865.1 Myxococcales bacterium | reverse complement strand
GTTTCGTTGGTCTTCGGAGAGCCCTCGGGCCGGTACCACGACGACGGCAACCTCCGCCTCGTCGAGGGCCTCGATAGTCAGGTCGCCGTGCGTGACGTCCTCGGAGTTGAATCCAGGGGTGTCGATTAGAGTGACCTCGTCGCCAAAGGGCCAATCGGCTCGTTCGAGCGCTAGCCAGTGGCGCCCCTCCGCCGTGTCCCAGTCGTGCGGCCCCCCAATCCATGCAGCGATTGACGGCGGGAGCGCCAGCACCCTGCGCCCAAAGAGCCCAAGCACCCAGTCCTTGAGCCTGCCCCACCATGGCCTCTTCGGCCCCCTCCAAGGCACGAAGGACTCCCGTTGCCAGTACCCCACGCGGTTCCTGGCGGCGGGTCGAATCCACACGGGTCGCTGCGTGACGACACCCATGCCCGAGGGCAACACGTCCGCTCCAACCAGTGCGTTGATCAATGTCGACTTGCCGCTAGAGAAGCCGCCCACGAACGCGATGTCTACGCGGGGCTCACGCAGACTTCCCTTCGCCTCGTTGAGGGCACTAGCGAGAAGCGCAAGCGCCTCCGTGTCGAGGACCGCGCCCAGCGACGCCTGCGAATCGTCGCTGGCAATAGCGTCGAGGATCTCCGACAGCCGCCCACGCAACGCGGAGGACACTAGGCTTCGAGCTGCGTCACAGCGGCCGCAACCGCTTCGAGCGACCTGACGCCTGCACGAAGCTGAGCCGCACGTAGCTCTCGCTGTGCCTGCGATGCTCTGGACGTCTCCTCCGCATTGGTTGCAGCCTCTGAAATCACCGCCAACACGGCCTCGGCGGCCTTGCATAGCTCCTGGGCAACGCCTTCCACAATTCCCACTGCGGACGTCTCGATGCCTCGGGTCGCCTTCTCGAGCTCGCGCGGAAGCCCTTTCTGAAGTCCCTCCACGACGCGGTCTCGGATCCGGTCCTTGGCTGAGTCCTGTCCAATAGCGATCTGAGCGATCGCGACCACCGCCGCGACAAGGATGGCGCCCACCACGGGAATGACCACGCCAGCGATCGCGGCCACCGAGGCGATGGCCAAGTTGACGCCGAGGTTGGTGAGGATCCCCTTCCACCCAAGGAGCCCGCCGACCGCTGCGCCCAAGGGGCCTCCTGCAAGCCAACCGGCGGCCCCTCGGGTCAGCCAGTCGAGCGGGCTCTCGTCCGCGACGTCCCCTTGGTCGAACTGCGTCAGCCCTAGTTCGTGGGCGGACGTCTGCAGGTTGGCGCGTAGAGCCTCGAGGTCGCCCTGGTTCGCCCTCGCGAAGTCATCCATCATCTCTCGGAGGTACTCGGGCGGCTTCTGGCTGGACCACGTCTGAATCGTGGCTTCCAGCCACGACGTTGCTTTGGCAACGTACCACTCGGAGGCCGGCTTGGTTCGTGCGACAAGCGCGTCCGGATACCGCTGTGTGGCCATATACGCCACAAGATCTGTGTTGACCCAGTGCCCCGCATTGGCACGGAAGTCGTTGACGATGTCCCTCGCCAGGCGGGGCGCCTTGCCGGTGAGGTCCGCGGCGACGCGGTCCATTCGCTTCCTCTCTTGCTCAACGGTAGCGCGCGCCTTCTGCGCCGCTTCCTGTAGTGCCTTCCCCTCGCGAGCTTGTCTTTCCAGGTCCGCTTTGAGTGAGTCGGTAGCCCTTTCGATGGCGGCGATGGCGGTGAGCTTCTTTCCTTGGAACTCGATGCGACCGCGATGCTCCGCGAGGAAGGTTCGCAGATGCTCCTCGAAGCACCCGAACTCCATTCCGTCCGTTGTGGCGCTGGCGCCCGTTCTCAGCTTCAGCGCGGAGCGAGCATCCACAAAGTACCGGCGGCCGGGTGCTATCCCCATCGGCTGCAGGACGCCGTCCAGGAACTCGTCCAGCCTGTCCTTCAGCGCGTCAAGCTCGGCTTCGTCATCTTGGGCGGCGACGTCAGCAAATGTCACCACCACGAAGGCGTTGTCGAGCCATCGCCGATTGACGGGGTCCTTCTTCGCTTCGTCTTCGATGAAGTCGCGCTCGCTCTTGGACAACAGGTCGGTGGCTCGCAGGACAAGCACCGACGCGTCCGCGCGGGGCAATCGTTGGGTCGTGATCGTGGTCCGTTCGGATGCCTCATTGAGGCCTGGTGTATCCAAGAGGTCGACACCAACATCGCAGGGCGAGTTGGGCACCCGCACCACCAGTCTGTCGATCTTCGACTCTGCGATCTCACGACGCGCGTCGTCAACCTCCTGCGCCTGGATGACACCAACCTCCTTTAGGTAGGCAAGCGGCCGTACCTCGGGCAGCTCGACGCCACTTCTGTATACGTGAAGCGTCGGCGTCTCCGCGTACTGAATCTCGAGAATCGACTTGGTGCATGGCGCCATCTTTGCCGGAAGGATTGCTTCTCCCAGAAGGGCGTTGAGCAACGTGGACTTTCCGCTGCTGAACTCGCCTACGACAACCACGTTGAACGAACGGTTGCGGATGTCCCCGGCTTCCCTGTGCAAAGCCCTCGAAATCTCCCAGTGATGAAGCCCCTCGGCGGTCCGGCCGCCTTCGCCCACCAGTTCCGCGAGTTCGTGTCGCTTGCGTTGATATGCGCTTAGCTGGTCGGTCAT
>JAGQIY010001175.1 GCA_020430865.1 Myxococcales bacterium | reverse complement strand
CATCGACGCCCCGCGGAGCTCGCTTGGCGCATACGTCGAGTACCTGAAGAAGCTGCGCTTCCTCGACGGTGGACCACCGCCCATTGTTTGCTTCGTTGAAACACGCGCTCTAGGAGTGGTGCTCACGGCGCGTGCGTTGCTCGAAGAGCAGCTCCCGATCCTGCGCCGCGCGAGCTGGCTGCTCTTCCTGAAGGACCCGGAAGACCCGCTGTTCGCTGCCGCTGCGGAGCGCCTGGGCACCCTGGACGACACCATTTCGTCAGTTCCGCTCTGGAAGTCGCGAGCCGGTAAGTACTTCGTCGTCGTCCCGCCGACCGCACCCATGGCGCGACTAAGGGCTCGCTGCGCCGAAGCGCAGATGCTCGCGATGCTCTAGCGACTGGAACGCTCGTTTCCGCGCAGGGGCAACGCTGGACCCAACGGCTACCAGCTCGCCCGGGGCAACGCAGGCCCAGGTCGCGCAAAGCGAAAGCCCTGAAGCAGATCGCAGCCGAGATCCACGAGTACGTCCCGCTCGGCTTCGGTCTCGATGCCCTCGGCGACCACCAGCGACCCGAGCTCCTGGCACAGCGTCACCATCGAAGATACGAGACGACGCTTCACCAGGCTCGAGTGGACGCCGCGAACGAGCGAGATGTCTAGCTTCACGATCTCAGGCTCGAGCTGAGCGAAGCTGGCAAGCCCCGCGTAGCCCGCGCCGAGGTCATCCACCGCGATGCGGTAGCCAAGGCCTCGCAGCAGGTTCACTCGACCCTGAGTGTCCTCGACGCGGTCGAGCGCCACCCGCTCGGTGATCTCCAGGACGACCCGCTCTGCGAGCTGACTGAGCGGCGCATCGGGTGCGAACAACTCCGGATCCATCAGATCCCAGGGGTGCAGGTTGACGAACATCACCGACGACGCGTCCGAGCGGGCGAGCTGCCAGGCCACCTGTGCCCGGATCACGCGGCCGAGGGACCACACGGCGTCGAGGCGCTCGGCGGCGTCGAGCATCGCGCTCGGCTCGTACAGGCTGCCCTGCGTGCGCAGCAGGGCTTCGTAGCCGAACACGCTCCGGTCCTTGGCACTCAGCAGCGGCTGAAAAGCCATCCAGAGCGACGCGACGGCTTGACTGAACTCCGCCTCGAGCGTCGCAATTTCCCCGGGGCAACCTAGCCCGGTGCCCAGCACGGCCAGTGTCTCGCGCTGGACCAACGCCAGCGCGCGCAAGCGCACTGCGCGGGCTACCACCTCGAGCAGCTCGCTGGCGGCGATCGGCTTGAGCAGGTAGCGGAGGGCCCCGTGCTTCAGGGCGTCCACGGCGGACTCGACGTCGGGGGCACCGGACATCAGCACCACCGGCAAGCTGTGGTGCCGCCCGCGGATCGCGCGCAGCAACTCGATTCCGGACATCTCCGGCATCGCCACATCGCTGATCACCACGTCGAACTCCCCCTCCTCCAGCGCGTCGACGGCGCTCGCACCATCGATGCACGTCGTGACGCCGTAGCCGGCGTGCTCCAGGTGGCGGCTCAGGGCGCGCAGCAACATCGGTTCGTCATCGACCAGCAGAACCTGGGCCGAGCGCGGGGGGCGGGAGCTAGCCACACGTGTTTGTTACGCGGACGACGTCGGCATTCAAGCGCTCATCTCGCGCCGCCCCGCGCTTCGTGTCACAAGGTGCAAACAACTCCCCATTGCCCACCTCGCGTCATCGAGGCAACCAGCGACACCCCCGTCGGCAAGCGGGCAAATCAGCTGAGTTTCCCGGGGCGCGCCGAGCACACCGATTTCCTTGAGGTAATCCCCCAGCTCCTACAGAGTCGGCCGACCGGGATCAGCCAGGCTTGCCGTCGACCCGTGCGCGCAGCCACATCGGCAAGGACGCCACGAGGAACACCCCGAAGGCCAGGCTCCAGGCCACCCCCGCGACCAGCAGCTGACCTCGATAGAAGGCTGGCAGCAGCCAGGGTGCCACCACTCGCGCGCCGACGGAGACCAGCAACAGCCAGAAGCTCACCTCGACGGCGCCCGAGGGCGCCAGCGCGCGCCCCGTGTGCCCCAGGGAAACGCGCGCCATCATGCCAAGGCACAGCATCGCCAGGCAACCCAGCGTGAACGCATGCAGTGCGATCTGAGACGACGCCAGGCTCGGCACGGCGCGCAGCGCAAGTGACAGCGCGAGGAACGCGTTCCCCAGGTGCAAGACCCAGAGCAGCGGGGTGCCGAGGCTCGCCCGAAAGCCCCAGCCCCAGCTTCGAACGACCAGCGCCAGCGCCGTCAGTCCGGCTACGCTCGATACCGCCCACGCCGGCGCGTCAGCCACACCGAGCGCCAGCACGGCTCCGAGCCCGACCAGCGCGGCGCGCTCCGCCAAGGGGCGACGCTTCACGTCGAAGCCCGTCGCATTGCGCGTGAACATCGGCAGCACTCGCGCCGTCATCACGCAGATGATGATCGCGATCACGTCCACGGCCAGCAGCTGTGCCTTGCGCTCCCAACCCGGGAGCCAGCCGAGCCCGCCGGCGTGATGCAGCGCGCTCAGGAGTTCGAGCAGCGCGAGCAGCCCCAGGAAGCCGTAGTTCCTCCGGTTCCGCGTGGGAACAATCGCGCGTCCCAGGGCGAGCATGACCAGCGGCAAGAACGCCAGGTCCACGGCCGCAGCCAGACCACCAGGCAACACGAACGGCGCGGCGCGCCCCAGCAACCACACGCCGGCAAGCGAGCCAAGGAACACGCCCCGCGCCGTCTCCCTCCCCGTCCAGTTGCTCGCTGCGGTGAGCAAGAAGCCGGCGATCACCGCGACCGCGAAGCCAAACAGCATCTCGTGACCATGCCAGCTCATGCCGCTGGCGGTCATCGGCAGGAAGCCGGTCACCATCAGCACCCACGCCGGTACGAAGAGCGCGGCGTGGAGCGACGCCAGGGCGAAGAACACCCGAAAGCCCTTGTCGAACAGCGCGAAGCCGCGCGCGTCGACCTGGGGCCGCGGTTCGGTGAGTTGGATCAGCTGTGCCATTCAAGCGTCCCTTCCGCGCCTAGCTGGCTGTTGGATTGGCAGCATGTCCTTCAACCCCCTGCTAGCGCTTGCGCCTTGCGTGCTGAGCTGCGGCCAGCGCCGAGGCCGCCGTTCGATGCACCGTCGGGCCATCGTAGTGCGGCATCAGCGGGGGTGAGGCGCGCCGTTCGGCCTCCCGGGTCAGCTCCCGACTCACCGCTTCCCCGAGCGCCTCCTCGCAGCGCGCGTAGACCCCTCCCGCCTCTTCTTGCGCGTCATGCCCATCCAGCAGCGAGGCGATCTCTCTCACCAGCGCGACGTCCGGGGTCGGCACCAAGAGCGACGTGAGCGCCCCGTGCTCGATGCGCAGCCGAGCCGCTCCCTCTGGCAGCTCACCCGAGGCGCGCCTTACCGCGGGGAACAGCAGCTTCTCCTCGAGCCCGATGTGCCGCAGCAGTCCAGCGCGAAAGCGCGCGTACGGCCCGGGGTGAAACGCGCCGCCCTCGGTCGACGCTTCGAGCTCCCGATGGAGTCGCTGGTGGTCCAGCGTCAGGTACTCGGTGATGCGTCGTACTTCTACCATGGAACACCTCGAACCAGAGTGACGGCGACCGCGACCAGGAGCAGCGCCAGGACGGCGTTCAGCCGGCCCAGGCGCTGCGCCTGCACCCGCAGGCGCGCGGTCTCGGGCGAAGTCGCGTCCGCGAGGATCGCCTGGGTGGCGCGGGGACCGACGACGAAGTCGTGGATGGCGCTCACGATCAGCACGGCGACGAACAGCCCGAGCTTGGCTTGCACGATAAGCCCGAACGGCGACGTCAGCCAGCTCGCGTCGACGAAGTCGCCGAGGTGCACGCCCCGCATGTACAGGTTGAAGGTGCCAGTCACCAGGAGCACCACGAAACAGATCCAGCCGATGCGCCGGAAGCGGGCTCCAGTTTCCCTGAGGAACAATCCCGCCACGCGTTGACCTCCGCTGCGCAGCCAGGGGACCACGACGAAGACCAGGAAGGCGATGCCGCCGATCCAGACGATGGCGCACAGGATGTGCAGGTAGACCGACAGCAGGTAGAGGGTGTGCATCGCGCTCAGCAGGCACTGAGCAGCTTTCGGGCCAACGCCAAACAGCGCGTTTTCGCCGCATTTCTCACCCCCAAACCCGGGGGAGTCCGCGAGGTGTTCCAAAATTGAACAGCTGGAACAGGCTGGGGCGAGCGACGGGGCCGTCGCGGGACTGCGAATTGCTGCACAGCGCCCCCGAGCGAGGTCCGCCAGCGCCCAGACGCCGCACTCGCGAAGGGAATTGCCCCGTGGAATTGTAGGAACTCCCGCAGCAAACGACATGGCGCGGGTGTTGCTACGGGGCGCGTCATGAAGTGGACCACGCCCTGGAAGGCGCTCGTGGTGGTGATTGTCGCCTCGTTCGCAGTGCTTCTCTACACCGGACATCGCATCGAGCAGGAAGCAGCGCCGATCCCGGCGCGCGTCGTCGACGCCGAGGGCCACGAGCTGATCGGTCAGGACGAGATCCTCACCGGTCAGAACGTGTGGCAGGCGATGGGCGGCATGGAAGTCGGCTCCGTCTGGGGCCACGGCAGCTACGTCGCTCCCGACTGGACCGCCGACTACCTGCACCGCGCGGCGATCTCGCTGCTCAACGCCTACGCCCAAGCGGATCACGGAGAGCGCTACGAGCAGCTGAACTCGGAGCAGCAAGCCGCGCTGCGCGCGCGTCTGCAGAATGTCGTGCGCAGCAACGCCTACGACGCCGACAGGCAGGTGCTGGTGCTGTCCAGGGAACGCGCGGCGGCGCTCGAGAAGCTGCAAGCGCACTACACGGACGTATTCAGCAACGGCCGCGCGGAGTTCGCCATCCCTGCCGGCGCGCAATCCGACCCGCAGAAGCTGAAGCAGCTGACCGCGTTCTTCTTCTGGACCTCGTGGGCCGCCAGCGTCGACCGCCCAGGGGAAGCGGGCGTCAGCTACACCAACAACTGGCCTCATGAGCCCCTGGTCGCCAACACGGTCACGGGCGGCGCCGTGGTCTGGACCGGCGTGAGCATCATCGTATTGCTGGCGGGGATCGCAGGCATGGTGTGGTGGCGGGCGGCCCAGCCAATCCACGCGGAACCAGTGCCTCCCGCAGAGGACGATCCCTTGCTCAAGGCCAAGCTCACGCCATCGCAGCGCGCGTCGCTGCTCTACTTCGGCGTGGTCGTGCTGCTGTTCCTGATTCAAATCGCCATGGGCGTGGTCACGGCGCACTTCGGCGTCGAGGGCGACGGCTTCTACGGCGTCCCGCTGTCGAAATGGCTGCCGTACGTCGTCACGCGCACCTGGCACACGCAGCTCGCGATCTTCTGGATCGCGACGGCGTGGCTGGCGGCTGGCTTGTTCGTCGCGCCCGCGATCGGCGGCGGCGATCCGCCGTACCAGCGCCTCGGCGTGCACGTGTTGCTGGGCGCGCTGGTGGTCGTGGTCCTGGGCTCGATGGCGGGGCAGTGGCTGAGCGTGATGCACCATTTCCAGGACGACACGCTGCGCTTCTACTTCGGACACAGCGGCTACGAGTACATCGACCTCGGGCGCGCCTTTCAGATCGCGCTGCTCGTCGGCTTGTTCCTTTGGGTCGCGCTGGTGCTGCGTGCGGTGCGGCCCGCGCTACGGCGGAAGGACGACTCGAGTCGGGGGCTGCTCTTGCTGTTCGTGATCAGCGCGCTGGCCATCGCGGGCTTCTACGGCGCGGCCCTCGGGTATGGACATCACACGCACCTGTCGATGGATGAGTACTGGCGCTGGTGGGTGGTGCACCTGTGGGTCGAGGGCTTCTTCGAGGTGTTCGCGACGGTGGTCTTCGCGTTCTTGTTCGCGCGCCTGGGCTTGCTCGAGCCGAAATCGACGGAGCGCGCGGTCGTGATGGCGTCGGCGATCTTTCTCGCCGGCGGCATCATCGGCACGCTGCACCACCTGTACTTCAGCGGAACGCCATCGATGGTGGCGGCGCTCGGCGCGGTGTTCAGCGCCCTCGAGGTCGTCCCCCTGGTGTTCATTGGCTACGAAGCCTGGGAGAACCTCAGACTCTCGCGGCACCGGGGCTGGGTGCAGAAGTATCGCTACCCGATCTACTTCTTCGTTGCCGTGGCCTTCTGGAACGCCATCGGCGCCGGCCTCTTCGGCTTCATGATCAACCCGCCAGTCGCGCTCTACTTCATGCAAGGTCTGAACACGACGCCGGTGCACGGTCACGCCGCGCTGTTCGGGGTCTACGGCATGCTGGGTCTGGCGCTGATGCTGTTCTGCGTGCGCGCCGCGGCGCCAGATCGCCGCTGGAACGAGCGGCCGCTGAAGATCGCCTTCTGGCTGATGAACGTGGGCCTGTTCTCGATGGTCGTGTTCAGCGTGCTGCCCGTGGGGCTCCTGCAGACGAACGCCTCGGTCAACGTCGGCTACTGGTACGCACGAAGCCCCGAATTTCTACAAACTCCACTGATGAACTCGCTGCGCTGGGCGCGGGTGTTCGGCGATACGCTGTTTGGACTGGGTGCGCTGGCGTTCGTCGTCTTCTCCGTCAGCCTGCTGCGCAAGCCTCGGGAGCCGAAGCTCGTGACTCAACCCGCGGAGTGATCCGTTGATCTGGGATGGATCGCGTGAAGTTTTCGGAACACTGGACGATGTCGACGCATTGCCGAAGACTCTCGGAGTGCAGCGCTCCGCTCTCCCCCCTTGCAGCGTCTGCGGCATGGTCCCCGTCGTGCCGCGGGCTCACGGCGGGGCCGACGTGATCGCTCGCAGCTGCGCGATCCAGACCTTGTTCAAGCGCGTGTCTCGCTTCGCGCGCACGGAGGCGCCCGTCGTGGTCCACGGTGAGACGGGCACCGGCAAGGAGATCGTCGCCCGCGTCCTGCACGCGAATTCTTCCCGTGCGGAACAGCCGTTCGTCGCCATAAACGTCGCGGCGCTGCCGGCGGACCTCTTGGAGTCCGAGGTCTTCGGGCACGGCAAGGGCGCGTTCACCGGCGCCGCCAGCGCCAAGCGCGGACTGTTCGAGGCGGCTCATCGCGGCACCATCTTCCTCGACGAGATCGGAGAGATGCCGCTGGCGATGCAGGCCAAGTTCCTGCGCGTGCTTCAAGACGGGGAGATCCGCCGAGTGGGCGAGACGCAGTCCTTCGCAGTGGACGTGCGCGTGGTGTGCGCTACCCATCGCGACCTGGCCGCGCTCGTCAGCAAGGGCCTGTTCCGCGAGGATTTATTCTATCGACTGAACGTGCTGGCGGTGGAGGTGCCGCCCCTCAGAGAGCGGACGGCGGACATCCTGCCCCTGGCAGAGCATTTCCTGGCGCTGGAGCGCTCGGAGAGCCCCGGCTTCTCCGAGGAAGCCGAACGGCTACTCTGCGCCTACGCCTGGCCAGGCAACGTGCGCGAGCTGCAGAACGCCGTGAAGCACGGCGCGGCGCTGGCCTTCGGCGCCATCATCGGCGCGGAAGATCTGCCGGACAGCGTGCGTCACAACCGGCGTCCGGACCTCTCGCCCGCCGCAGATCTACGCAGCCTGGCGGAAGTGGAGCGGGAGCACATCCGGCGAGTGCTCGCCGCCTGCAGTGGCTCCCAGAGCGAAGCGGCGAAGGTGCTCGGGGTGGCCCGCAACACGCTGTGGCGAAAACTGAAGGAGCTGGGCGACTAGAACTGGCCGCGGCGTCGCCCGGTCCGCTTCAGGCCACGAGATGGTCGAGCTGCTGCTCTTCCATCTCGATCTGGAGCCTCAGGAGATCGCAGAGGGAGTCGGCGGCGACGCAGAAGCTCTTCCACGCTTCTTCGTCGCCGCTCAGCGACTGACCCATCGTGCCGAGCAGCTGGGTCGAGAGGCGATGCCGATAGAGGAACGCCTTGCGCGCCTCGTCCTCGGGGGAGGTGGTCTCTTCGATCAGAATTCGTTCCCTGGGGAAATGTTCTTCGAGCAACAGGCGCGTGAGCGCGACGGTCAAGCTGCTGGCCTCGGCGACTCCATCGTCTGGAGTCGCGGGCCTCGCGATGCAGCTGGAGAGCTGCTCCAGCAGGCGCAGCGTCTCGACGTGCTCCTCGCGAATGACCTGCGCTATCGGCTCGAACTCGGGCGTCGCTTGGCGATCGGGCACGAGGCAGCTTAGCGGATCACTCGACGAAACCAAGGCGAGTCTCGAGAGTTTCCGCGCGTCTCGACGTACCCAGCGGTTCGCGCGGGGCCCTTGGGCTATGCTCTCCGCATGCAGCGAGCTTGGTCGGTGGTGGTGTGCGTGCTCGTCGGGTGTTCAGGCTCAGCGACGGGGGGAGAGGGCTCCGGTGGCAGCGCTGGAGTGAGCGGCAGCGGTACGAGCGCTGGCGGCGCAGCCGGCTCGAGCGCTGGTGGCGCAGCCGGCTCGAGCGCTGGCGGCGCAGCCGGGTCGAGCGCTGGCGGCGCAGCCGGCTCGAGCGCTGGTGGGGGGACGAGCTCACAGCCCGCAAGCGGTAAGACACCCCGGTGCGGCGAGGACTGTTCGAATCCCCACGGATGCTACCCGTGCAGCGAGGGAAGCAAGCAGACCATCGACGGGACGACCCGCTACTGCGTCTCCGGGTGCTGGGACACCGCGCCGCCGCCCGATCCGAGCTGCACGCTGTATGGCCGCCAGTATCCTCCAGGTGGGGAGGCGCGCGATGTGTACGACTGCAACGCTTGCACGTGCTACGAGAACGCCAGCGGCGCGGACTGGGGCTGCACCACGAAAGCGTGCTCCTGCGAGGGCTTGAGCGGCGCGCAGTACGTCGCGACCAGTCCCGACGAGTGCGCCGTGATCGACTACGCCTGCCCCGCCAATACCGAAGGCTTCGGCGGGGACTGCGGCTGCGGCTGTCGGCAGGATCCGCGCTGCGCCGCGGTCTACGACTGCTCGAGCGGTTGCGAGCGCGACGTGATCGAAGTGTTTTGCCCCTACTCCGAGATCGTCGAGTAGCGCGGGGGTCATCGGCGGACGAAACCAATCACCGGCGCTGACGTAGACTCCCGAGCCCGATGCAGTGGCTTCGCCTCGTCAGAGTTGGCAGCGTGCTCTGCCTGACCTACACGTGCCTCGCAGCGCTGATCTCCGCCTACCTCGTGCCGTCGGATCGCTTCGCACTCAGCTGCGGCCTCTGGCTCGGGATCTTCGCCTTCGGCACCTGGCGCTACGTCGCCTTAGGCTTTGCCGCACGAAAACGCTTGCGAGAGCGACCAGGCACGCGCCTCGAGTTCATCGATGAGACGCTGTTGAACGTGATCGGCATCGTCGGCGCTGGCCCCTTCGGCGCGACCCTGGTGCTTGGAGGCTTGAACCAGCCACCAGCAGATGCATGGAAGGGCCTGCTCTTCGGAGCCCTCGGCATCCTGGGAGCGATCCTGAGCTACATCGATCTCGGAAGCTCACTCCGCGACTGAGGCTACTGTCTTGGGTGCTGCGCCAGCCAGGTGCAAGCAAACTCATTCCCCAACTTGCAGCCTCGATCATACGCGGCGCGAGCAGCGGCCTCGTCCCCTTCTTCCCGGGCGATCGCGGCCTCGGAAATGATGGCGTCGACGGACTTGGGGGCGAAGGCGGCGAGCCTCGCGTGAAGTTGCTTCGCCTTGGAGACGTCTCCGGCTCGTAGCGCCGAACCGATGTTGAAGGCGAGGCAGCCCGACCTCACGAATGTTTCCTCGAGGCAACCCTCGTAGAGCTCCTCAGCCGACTCGAAGTCGCCGGTCCGCGTGTAGCGCCACTCGAGGGTCTGCCGGCAACCTAGCCGGTGCTTGTCGAGCTTCAGACAGCGCTTGGCGAGCGCCTCGGCGTCTTCCCAGTCCTCGTTGTTGAGGCGCAGCTGACCGAGTTCCATCAACGCGTCCACGTTGCCGGGATTGGCCTTCAGTGCGTTTTCGTACAAGTCGAGCTGGCGTACTCCGTCTGCCTCCCTTGCTTCCTTCAAGAGCCGGTTGGACTCCAGGCGCTGCGAAAGCGTCGCCGCCCCTGCGTCGCTGAGCGGACCGGGAGAAGCGCTGGTCGCCACCTTGGGGCTCGGCGCGTTCGAGGCTGACGGTAGACTGTCCGTCGGAGCGGGGGCCGCGTCGGCCGAGGCCACGGCGCTCGAGGCTGGACGCCGCATCGACTGGTCCTCACCGCTCCGCCAGTAGATGACCGCCACGCTCAGGGCGGCAGCCGCGGCCACTCCGAGCAGCGCTCCGAGGCCCCTCAACGCGCCACCTTCTCGAGCGTCTGCCAGGTGCGCGTCGTGAGGTTCTTGCCGAACGTCTTCTCGATGAACGGGATGAAAGCGGTCTCGGCGCCCTCACGATAGCAGCAGAAGACCTCGAGGCCCTTGCGCTGCAGGATGCGCACGCCCTTGTGTTCCAGCGGAAGCTCGATACGTTTCCGTGGGGCACTGCGAAGGAAGGTGACGGTGCACCTCTCCCCCCGATCCAGGTCCCATTCGGCGAACGGATCCGAACGCAGCAGGCGCTGGAGCGCGCTCAGCGAGCGGACGATCGTCGGGAACGAACGGTCGAGGCCGGCGCTCATCGCCGCCTCCAGCTCCTGGGCCAACGCCAGGTTCGAGCCCTTGGGCGCGGAGAACACCACGTTGCCGCTGGTGAGCACGGTCCTCACGTCCGCGAACCCAGCTCCTTCCAGCGCGCGGCGCAGCTCGGGCAGCTTCACGTTCATCGGGCTCACGCCCCGCAGGAACGCCGCGTAGCGCCGAATACTTCCAGGTTTCTGCGTGCGAGCTCCCATGAACGTTCCGCCAGTGTAGCGCGCCGGCGCGCTCCACGGGTAACCGGACTGTCGAGCGCTCCAGGCCTGCCAATCCAGTGTCCGTTTGCTGGTCCGTCAACGAATCCCGTTGCGACGTCGGAGCTCGCGCGCCATCTGATCCTGGAAAGGCAAAGCCATGCAGCTGAACCACACGATCGTCTATTCCACCGACCCCGAGCGCTCCGCACATTTCCTCGCGGCAATTTTCAATCGCCCAGCGCCGACGCGCTTCGGGCACTTCCAGGTGGTGACCCTGGACAACGACGTGTCCCTGGACTACATGGCGACTCGCAAGCCCGTCGCTCCGCAGCACTACGCATTCCTGGTCAGCGAAGCGGACTTCGACGGTATCCTGGAGCGCATCCAGGCGCAGGGCCTGGACTACTGGGCCGACCCAGCGCAGTCTCGCGCCGGACGCATCAACACCCACGACGGTGGCCGCGGCGTGTACTTCGAGGATCCCGACGGTCACCTGCTCGAGGCGCTGACCGTGCCCTACGGGGGCTGGCCGGAGTAGCTCCGCGGGACAGCTCCTGCCCCCTCGCTCGCATCGCTCTCCCCCCCAAACGCGAGGTGGGCCCCCACAGCAGATCCCGCTGAAATCCGCCTCGCTGAGCGTCGGACCCGCAGTCCCGACGCCTCGAAGGGCAGGGCGCGCGGAATTCCACACGGTCCCGAGCGCCTCTTGAAGGGTTTCTTCCGGACCTTTTCTTGGGGGAGAGGTGCGCCGATCAGGGGAATCAAGACGCAACCAAGGGGGAGACGCTCCGAAAGCGGGGGGACCGTCATGGCAAAGCTCTCCACCTCCGACAAAGCGCAGCGCGTCCTCACGTTCCTGCAGGGGCTCAGCAATCCGAAGGCGATCCTCGCGCTGCGGGGCGCCGGGTTCGGCGAACCAGACCTAGATGAAGGCTGGCGCCTGCTCCGGGAGCTGCGCCCCGTCGACTTCGAGCCGCTACCGGAGCGCGAGTCGCCGCGCACCCTCGAGGAACTCGACGCCTGGGAGAATCACTGGTTCCCCGTCGCCAAGGCGACGCTCGCTCACCGCTCGCCGAAGATCCACGACGAGCTCTTCCTGAACGTTCACCAGACCGCGGGCCTCGACGTGCTCAACTCCGTCGGCGTCTTCCTCGAGCGCCTGGCAGCGCTCGAGAAGCGCAAGGACCCCGAGGCGAGAGACGCCCGGGCGCTCCTGAGCAAGCGCGGTCTGGACCGTCACGTCGTCGACCAGGCGCTGGCGCTGCTCGCCGAGGTCCAGCGTATCCCCGAGGCACCGCCAGAGCCTCGGGACACCAAGGAAGCGCTCAAGGCGCGGGAAGCCGCCCTGTGGGCCTGGTACCTCGAGTGGAGCGCCATCGCCCGGGTGAAGCTCACCGACAAGACCGCCCTGCGAGCGTTGGGGTTCTTGAGGAAATGAGCTGACCGTACCGCCACTCCAAGGAGGCTTTGGTGAGGCCAAGTCCCGAGCCCACAGCGGCTGACGTCGGCGATGAAACCGACACGCGTTCTGATGGGGTGCACGAGGAGGGACTTGTCCCCGGCTCTTCAGCGCCGAGCGAAGTCGACGAGCGACCGTACCGCCACTCCAAGGAGGCTTTGGTGAGGCCAAGTCCCGAGCCCACAGCGGCTGACGTCGGCGATGAAACCGACACGCGTTCTGATGGGGTGCACGAGGAGGGACTTG
>JAGQIY010001174.1 GCA_020430865.1 Myxococcales bacterium | reverse complement strand
CCGGTGGTCTTGAGCTGCTGCGCGTAGGTCCAGAGGTAGGGGAACAGCCGGAGGTGAATCCGGGTATACACCCGGTACCAGTCGAGCATCTCCTGGTCGAAGCCCGGCCCCCCTTCTGGATCCCACGCAACCGTGTTGCTGCTGGTGCCGATCTGCATCACGGCGGAGAACGCCGTCTGCTCGAACCAGCGCGTGAACAGCTCCTTGTCGGGCGGCGAGTGCTTGTAGCCACCGGTGTCTGCTGCAAAGAACGGGAAGCCCGAGGCGCCGAGGCTGAGCCCAGCGACGATGCTCGCCGGGAGCCCTCCAACTCCCTTGACCTGCGTGCCGTTGTCGTCGAACGGCTCCGCGTGCTTGTGGAAGGTGGCGTCGAGATCACCAGGCCAGATCACGTTCACGTTCACCTGATCTCCGGCAGTCCCGCCGCGACAGATCAAGAAGCCGCCGTCCGCAGGTAACGTCTCGGCATACACGCGATGATAGAAACGCTGATAGCCCGCGTGCATCGTGCGTTCGTCGCTGCCGTCGGCAAAGACCCACTCGTTGCGCGCGTTCGTCAGGCCGGGCACCACGTCCTCCGCGTAGTCCAGCTTGTAGCCCTCGATACCCATCGCCTTGTACTTGCCGATCTGCTGCTGCCACCAGGCGTAGGCGTCCGGATTCGTGAAGTCGATCGGGCGCCCCCACTTGTTCAGCAAGAGGCCGGATGTCACCGGATAGTAGCCGCCCGCCTCGGCCTCGGCGCGCAGGGTCGCGGTGTCGGCTGCCTGATCCTTCTCGTCGAGGTAGGGCGTATGCCACAACGCCATGCGGAAACCGAGCGAGTGGGCCTCGTCGATCATCGCCTGGGCATCTGGGAACTGCGAGGGCAAGAAGTCGAAAGTGTTGACGGCCGTGGCGTAGGGGCGATCGATCCACATGCCGCTGGTGGCCAAGTCCAGGTCGCGGATGGTGTGCGCGTCCTGCAGGAACTCGGCCTGATCCTTGTTCTCGTCGCGCCACACCCAGGGACCCAGCGCCCAGCGCGCCGGCAGTGCCGGATAGCCAGTCACGTCGTAGTAGAGGCGAGACACGTCAAGTGGATGGTCCGCGCCGAACAAGTGGAAGCGCAACCCGTCCTTGGAGCCGAACCCAGTGCCAAACGCGGCCTCGACCAGATCGGGTTCCGCAGGCTCCGCCGCGACAGCGAAGGCGCCTGGACGATCCGACTCGACGTACAGACCCCAGCCGGAAGTACCGGTCAGGAACGGTACGGGGACGTGCGCCTCGAAGTAGCCGCTCTCGATGCTCGAGTCGACCTCGATCTGCATCGGGCGCACCTTGCCCCGGTGATTCACGTCGTCGAAGTACTCGCCCAAGCCATAGAACGCCTCCTCAGCGTTTCCGCGTGGACGCAGCCGAAAGAAGGCGATGGGCGCGCTTGGGTCCTCGGGCTTCCAGAGCGCCGAGAAGCGCCCGGGGGCTGGAGCCTCTATCACCAAGCTCCCCTTGCGTCCCTCGGAGTAGCTCAGTTCCAGCGCGAGGCGTTCGTCGCTCGTCTCCGTGACGCGCATTTCCTCTGGAGAAATCCAAGTCGTCTCCGCCGGAGCATAGAGCGGGTGGGAGACATAGAAGCGATACGGGTCGTAGTTGAAGTCCTCGAGTGAGGACACCACGCCCCACTGAAAGGCGTCCTTCGGTAGGCGCAGCAGGGTGGTGCCGCCGTTCGAGAGCTCGAGCTCTTCGCCCTCGAAGCTGATGCTCAGGTCGCCGGAGTCGAGCTCCGGCGCTCTGGGCGACTCGGGAGTGGTGTCCTCGGATCCGCACCCCGACAGGGCAAGGCCGAGGGCGACACCGACGATATGCGCACGAAAGTAGGGCTGGCTCATGGGATCCCCAGGGGCTGCAAGGAAAACGCCGGAATGGCTAGGGGTGCGTGACCGAACAAGCATTCGTTTACCACCAGAGCGGCTGTCTTGGATCACCCCGATCCTAGGGCAACGGGATCCAGCGGATCCTGGGAGCCGTGATGACGCATCGAGCCGAACCTCCCTGCCTTGGAAAAAGCGCTGCAAATCTCCAGAGCAAGCAAGTGCCCCCAAGGGCGGCCCGCGACCCCACCCGCATGGCACAGCCCGTGCTGAAGCGCGCAGTCATGCAACCTCTCTCCCGTCGTCGACTGCTGGTGGGTGCCGGCGCATCGCTGATCGCCGCTCCCTTCTTCAGCATGCTGAGCAGCTCCGCTCGCGCGGACACCAGCAAGACTGCCAAGCGGCTCGCCATCTTCTTCTCTCCGAACGGAACCGTGCTCGAGCACTGGCGTCCGACCGGCAGCGGCAAGAGCTTCGACTTCCCCGCAGGCTCGATCCTCGAACCACTACAGAGCCTCAAGCAGAAGCTGTTGGTCTGCGACGGCATCGACTTCAAGAATGCCAGCAACCACGAGGGCGGCATGGCGGCGATGCTGACGGGAGGCGGCGACGCCAGCTCCCCCAGCCAGGGCATGAGCGTCGACCAGTACGTCGCCAGGGCCATCGGCGCCGAGAGTCGTTTCGCTTCTCTGGAGCTGGGGGTACAGACGTCGGCCTGGGGTGGCAACGTGCAGACTCGCATGAGCTACGGCGGTGCGGGTCAGTTCGTCCCACCCGACGACAGCCCCACCAGCGTCTTCTCGCGGCTGTTCGGCGACGTGAGCGCGGAGCCCTCGGACCTGGATCGAGTGCAGAAGCGCCGCAAGAGCGTCCTGGATCTCGTGCGTGGCGAGCTCGGGGACCTGAGGCAGCGAGTCGGCGGCGTCGAAGCCCAGAAGCTCGACGCACACCTCGAGGCGCTGCGAAGCGTCGAGAAGGGCGTGCAAGGCCCAGGTAGCTGCACGCCCAGCGCGACCCCGGAGGCCCTCGATCCCTACGGCGGAGACGCGTTCCCTGCCCTGGCCAAGCAACAGATGGATCTGCTGGTCACCGCGTTT
The DNA here is from genome assembly GCA_020430865.1 of Myxococcales bacterium. The sequence continues at coordinate 1,657 of JAGQIY010001174.1, read as the reverse complement.
TCGTGCGGAATGACCAATGTGGGGAGCATCCAGATGTCCCACACCGTCGGTCCGCCGGTGTTCAGCTGGCTCGGGCTCTCCGAGGGGCACCACTCGCTGTCTCACATGGATGACAGCAACACCCAGGGGGTCGCGGACTTCGTCACCGCGGAACGCTGGTTCGCGGAGCAGTTCGCCTATTTCCTGAGCGCACTGGACAACCTCCAGGAACCCGGCGGGGACGGGACGCTGCTCGACAACACGCTCGTCGTGTGGGCCAAGGAGCTCGGTGACAGTCGCCTCCACGAGTGTGTGAACGTGCCGTTCATTCTTGCGGGCGGCGGCGGGCGCTTCGAACTCGGGCGCTACCTGAAGTTCGACTCCCAGCCGCACACCAAGCTGCTGGTCAGTATCTGCCAAGCGCTGGGCCTCGACAACCAGACCTTCGGGGACCCGTCGCACGGCACCGGCCCGCTGGAGGGCTTGGCATGAGCACGCTCTTCGAGCAGCGTCGCACCGAACGGCGCCCTGCGGAGCTTCGAATGAGCCGCATGCTGCGCTGGCTTCTGCTGGGCGTGGTGGTCGCCCTGGCCGCCGCGTGCAGCAAGGACGAGCCTCTCGGCAGCGTCCCGAGCAGCTCCGCCGGTTGTCCCGACGACCTGGCGTTCTTCGAGCAGAACGTCTGGAATCCGATCCTGAGCGTGAAGTGCATCGGCTGCCACAACGCGGACGGCATCGCAAACGGCACGCGCATGGTGCTCGAGCCGCCGGAGGTCGATGGCTACCTGGAGAAGAATTTCTCTACGGTAAAATCACTTGCCGAGGTCGACCGCGGCGGGACTCCGGTCCTGCTCCTGAGACCGACCGGCAAGTACCCCTCGGGTCACGCGGGCGGGACGCTGTTCAGCGACGAGAGCACCTACTACAAGGACCTCGAGACGTTCATCACCCGTGTCACCCTCGGTCAGAAATGCGACCAGGGTTCGGCCAAGGTCCAGTGCACCGACAAGGTCGCGAGCCCTGGCCGGAGGCAGCTACGGCGCCTCACGCGCACCGAATACGACTCAAGCGTGAGGGACCTACTCGGCATCGACGCCAGGCTCGGCGAAAGACTCGCGCCGGACGTGGTGGTGGACGGCTTCGACAACAACGCCAGCGCGCTCACTGTCAGTGCCTTGCTCGCGGACCAGCTGCGGGACGCCGCCGAGCAGCTTGCCGCGAGCGCGACACAGGCCGGCGCGCTGGATCGCTACTCGGACCCGGACTGCGACCCGACGAGCGACGCCGCGGCCTGTGCACGGGTCGTGATCGAGGCCTTTGGTCTGCGCGCCTTCAGGCGACCGCTGACCGAGACCGAGGTCGCGCGCTACGCGACGCTGTTCGAGGCCGGCTACGCCGATCCGGCGCCAGGCACCGACGCGTACTCCGGGGGCCTCGAGCTGGTGGTCACCGCAATGCTGCAGTCCCCGGGCTTCTTGTATCGTCTGGAGCTGGGTAGCCAGGGACCCGACGGCCTGTTCGAGCTGGATGGCTTCGAGGTCGCGACGGAGCTGTCCTATCTGATCTGGGGCACGATCCCGGACGACGAGCTGCTCACCGCGGCGGCCAGCGGCGGCCTCGACACCCCCGAGGGGATTCGGGCTCAGGCGACCCGCCTGTTGAGCGACGACCAAGCGCT
>JAGQIY010001173.1 GCA_020430865.1 Myxococcales bacterium | reverse complement strand
CCTTGTCACCACGGAGGTCTTCACTGCCTCGGCGGAATTCCGCAAGGTAACGGTGGAGGCGCGGTTGACGGTGGAGCCTCGCGCTGGCGTGAGCGCGACCGCGAGCGCCGTGGTCGCTGAGTTGAACCGATACTTCCACGCCCTCGAGGGGGGTGATGAGGGAGAGGGTTGGCCCTTTGGTGGCGCCGTCTACTTCTCCCGCGTGTTCGAGCGCATCCTCGCAGCGGAGGGTGTGCTCCGCGCGGATCAAGTGCGGGTTGCGCTGGACGACGGCCCCTTCGTGGAGTGCCAGGATCTCGAGATCGGCGCGGGTCGGTTGCTCTACTCCGGGCAGCACCAGGTGATCGCTAGCGCGGTGAGGACGAACGGATGAGCGAAGTGCGGCTGCCGGATCTGATCCGTCGCGCCTCGCCAGGCGTGAGCGGCTGGTGCGCCGTGGGGGCGCATCCGGACGTCTCGGTGCCGTCCCTCGAGCAGGCGCGCCAGTGCGCCCTCGTGACTCCGGACACGATTCCAGCTTGCGAGCCCCGCGTCGTGGAGCTCGACCTGGAGAACGGCGCGACCGTCATCGCGTTCTCCGAGCTCGCGCCGAGCGGAACGGAACCCGCGGCGCACCTCGTGGTTCACGCGCGCATCCAACCGGGCATCGTTCGCGCTGTTGGAGACGTGGTTGCGGTCCCCGCGTTGCGCATCCGCGCGCTGGACGACAGCTTCGATGAGCAAGTCTCGGGTGAGCTCTTCAGCGCGTGCGGCGACGCCCTGCGCTGGCAGTGGCAACCACCGCCAAGCATCGCAGACGGACTGTATGAGCTGACGGTCGTGGGCTATGAGCAGACCAGCGTCGTGGTGCGCCTGTTCGTAACGCTCTCTCCCCCGCCCACCGATCCAATGGATCCGTGCGCCCTGACGCTGCTCCCGGGCACACGCAAAGCTGGCATTGGGGTCAGCTCTCCCCCCGCGACCTTCCCGCGTCCTCCGTTGCTGTCAGTCGAGAGCTCTGGCTGTGTCGTTTCCGCATGGAGCGCGCACTCGAACGGCTACGTGCTGGTGCCGTCTGCGAGCGATCTGCATCGCGTGGAGGTCTGGCGTAGCTGCCGAGGGGGCCTCGTCGCGGTACTGGACGTGGGCGCGCCGGTGCGTGATGCAATCTTCTGGCAGAGCTCTTTCGGTTCCACTTTCCCAGGGATCGGGGGGTTAGGGGTCGTGGCACTAGCCACCGCGGATCACGTCTTTCTCTTCGATCTGCATGGCTGCCCGCGGCTTGGCGCCGACCCGGACGCGCCCATTGGTCTCGCGGCGGATGGTGCAACGCCGCTGCCGTTCGCGGAGGTGTCGGACGGTGTCGCGCTGGGCGAGACGGAGCAAGGCGACCTGCTGGTCGTCAGCACCAAGCCGACCCAGGTCCGGATTTTCCGCACGGATGGCAGCGAGCTCCTAGCGCGCGCGAGCTTCCCCGCACGCGGTTGGTATGCCAGTCGGCGCTCCGCCGCGTTCGTATTCGAGAGCGCTGGTTGCGGCTACCAGCTGGAGCCAGGGCGCGTGGGAGACGGTTGCTGCGTCGAGCCAAGCCGCGCGCTAACGGAAGAGGAGTCGCTCTTCTTCCGAATGATCGACGACCTGAGCGCACTCCGCGCGCGAGCCGCGTACCCAGCGTCCGGGAGCGTGATCCTCGGGCCCGCCGCACCCGAAGACGCCCTCGACGCTCGACGCCCTGGAGTGCAGTGGCACCGCGTCTTGCTATTCGGCGAGATCCCCGACGGCTGTGCCGTGCGGATCGAGACTCGAGCTTTCGATGACCTGGTTGCCGGCGACCCCCTCGAGCCCGGCGGCTGGTCGAAGCCGGTCGTGGCCGGACCGAGCGCCGCGGTGCCCGTGAGTTCCCCAGGAGACACGCGAGTCACCGCCGGCGAGGTGCTGGTGCTCGCTCCGCCTGGGCGCTACCTCTGGCTCAGGCTGACGCTGCAGAGCAACGGCGGTGCGACGCCGCGGCTGACGTCTCTGGAGCTCGAGCAACCTCGCGAGGGCATTGGGCAGTACCTCCCGGAGGTCTTCCAGAACAGCACACCAGAAGACGACTTCTTGAGGAGATGGCTAGCGCTGTTCGAAAGCACCGCGTTTGACGGCGTCGCGCAGCGCCTGGATGCGTACTCGGAGCTCTTCGACCCGCGCTACGCGCCGGAGGCGATGCTGCCGTTCCTGGCGGAGTGGCTCCAGGTGCTCGACCTGCAGCGCCTGCGCGAAGATCCTCCGGCGTTTCGTCGTGCCCTGGCGCGTGCGGCAGATCTCGCGAAGACTCGAGGCACGGTTGATGGGTTGATCCTCGCGGTAAAGCTCTACCTCGATCTGCAAGTGCAGATCGTCGAGAGCTTCAAGACGCGGAGCGGATTCATCCTGGGTGCTGGAGTCACGCTGCAAGGCGTGACGGGTCCGGTGTTGGGCTGCCACACGGGGTTGAGCATCGAGCCTTCCGGGATGATCCTGGGCGACAGCCTTCTGTTGAGTGATGGCTACCTGCTGGAGTGCGAGACGCGGACTGGGACGGTTCCGAGTCAGTTCGAGGTGTGGGTGCCGGCAAGGGATGTGTGCCGCACGGAAGATCTCGCGGCGCTGCGCTTGGTGGTGGACACGGAGAAGCCGGCGCACACGCAGTACTGTGTTCGGGAGACCGGGGCGTCAGGCTGGGTGCTCGGCTTGCAATCAGTCGTGGGGCAAGAGCTGGGGCCGGAGTTCGACCGCAACAGCTTGAATCCGGCGACCTACGGCTTGGTGCTCGCGAACGGACCCGGGCGGCCGAAGCCGCTCGGCGAAGGCTTGGTGTTGGGGCGCGACTCACGGCTCGCGGCGAAGCCAGGGCAGCCGACGCTGCAGCTCGGTGGAAGCAGCGGGCAAGGACTCGTCGTCGGTCAGACGACACGCATTGGGACGGCGCTGTAGCGCAGATGGCAGCCGCAGCGCGAGGCGCAGCCGCACGGAACTAACTCAGAGAAGAGAGAAGGAACATGGCAACGACGACAGGGATAGTTGAAGGGGATCTGACGCTCTACGCGGAGAAGAACTCTCTGGAGAGGCTGAGGTACTTCTTTGGTCAGCTGTTGACGCAGCGAGACCTGGAGGTAGAGCAGAGCTATCACCTGCGGCTACAGCGATTGACCCAACGGGAGGCGTTCGGGACGGGAACCGTTGCTGGGCTGGGTGTGACGCCTGCGACCGGAGTCAGCGACCTGAGCGTGTTCGTGAATCCGGGTTTGGCGTTCGACCCGGATGGGCGAGAGCTGATCCTCGAGGCAATGGAGTGTATTCCGGTTGCCGAGGCGAGCGTGCCGGGAGCGGGACTGACCTATGAGGAGGGCTCGTACTTAGCACTCGCCAGCACGCTGTCGGGTCTGTTCGGTGCACCCATCACCGAGCAGGACCTATACGAGCTCGAGGCGGCGCTACGCGAGTGCGGGTTGCTCGCGTCGACTTCTGATCTCAGCGCCCTCGAGGCGGTGCTTGGCAACATCACTGTCACGACAGCGACGCTCGAGGCGCCGGTGTTGCTAAGAGACTACCTGTTCGATCAGCTCGTGGGGGTGACGTTCGTCGGGCTGCGTTACCGCGAGGTAGGAAGCGACCCGGCGCCTGCCGTGCTGGACGCGAGTTGCTGTGGTGGCGTGAGCTGCTTTCCGACGCGCACGAGCCAGGGCGTGCACATCGTCAGCAGCAACGATCCGTTTCCTGTGATCGAGGATCCGTACACCGCGATTCGTGAGTGTATCGACACGCAGTTCTTCGAGCAGATGGTGGACGACAATCCGGTGGATGTCCGCGCCGCGCTGTGCGGGTGCCTCACCTCGCCTGCCGCGTGGCGGGGATTGCCACCCGCCGATGATCTCTGCGGCCCGCCTACGCTTCCTATCGTGCCGTTGGCGAAGGTGTGCTGGCGGCGTT
>JAGQIY010001172.1 GCA_020430865.1 Myxococcales bacterium | reverse complement strand
TCACGCGGCGACGGATCAGCAGTTGTTCCAGCTGGGCCGTGCTTTGGTCGGGGCTGAGTTCATGGGTCGGCAGCACGAGCTCCGGCGCGCTGGGTGGCTCGTACGGCGCGTCGATTCCCGTGAAGTTCGCGAGCCCCCCAGCGCGTGCCTTCGCGTACAGCCCCTTCGGATCTCGTGCCTCGCAAACCTCGAGCGGCGCCGCCACGTGCACTTCCAGAAACTCACCAACCTGGAGCAGCCCGCGCACCCGGTCGCGATCTGCTCGATACGGTGAAATGAAGGCGCTGATCACGACCGCCCCCGCGTCCACGAACAGCGCGGTGACTTCACCGACCCGCCGGATGTTCTCCTGGCGGTCTGCCGGAGAGAATCCGAGATCGCGATTCAAGCCATGGCGCAGGTTGTCGCCGTCGAGCACGTAGGCAAACACACCTCGCTCCACAAGCCGACGCTCCAGTGCGCGCGCCAGGGTGCTCTTTCCCGATGCGGGCAGCCCCGTGAGCCAAACCGCAGCGCCTCGATTGCGGTGGAGGCTGGCCCTCAGCTCCCGGCTGACGCTCGCGGCATGCCACTTGATATTGGAGTCAGCCATCGCCCTTCCCCTTCCCCCTGCGTCGTTTCCGTGCGGAGTACGCCTCCGGCACGGCGGCTCTTGGCTAGTTTGCCCAGGCTCTTCCCGGATTCCCACGGATTGCGAACGACTGTTAGCCGATCGGCGTTTTCTTCCCACGGACCATAAAGCGCGAACGGGCAGCGCCTGGTTGGCGCTGCCCGTTCGGTTGTTCGGCCGGATGGCTGTCAATCCATGGGGAATCCGCCCATGCCGCCCATGCCGCCCATGCCGCCCATGCCGCCCATGCCACCCATGCCACCCATGGGATCCATGCCTCCGCCCGCGGGGGCGGCCGGCGCTGGCTTGTCCACCACGAGCGCTTCGGTGGTTAGCAGCAAGCCCGCGACGCTCGCGGCGTTCTCCAGCGCGCTGCGAACGACCTTCGTCGGGTCGATGATGCCGGTCTTGCCCAGATCTTCGTAGGCCTCCGTGCGCGCGTTGTAGCCGAAGCCACCCTTCCCCGCGGCGACCTTGGCGAGCACGACCTCGGCCTCGACGCCGGCGTTCTGAGCGATCTGGCGAAGCGGGGCGCTCGCGGCGCGCTCGAGCAAGCGCAGCCCAAGCTCCTGATCGCCCTTCAGCTTCACATCCTTCAGCGCCGCGGTGGCACGGACGAGTGCCACACCGCCGCCAGGAACGTAGCCCTCTTCGAGGGCAGCGCGAGTAGCGGCGAGGGCGTCCTCGACCCGATCCTTGCGCTCCTTCATCTCAGGCTCGGTGGCGGCTCCCACGCGCACCACGGCGACGCCTCCAGCGAGCTTGGCCAGGCGCTCTTGAAGCTTCTCACGGTCGTAGTCGCTGGTCGTCTCGTCGATTTGACGCTGGATTTGGGCGATACGACCGTTGATGTCCGCTTTCTTACCGGCACCGCCGACGATGGTGGTCTCGTCCTTGGAGATCTCCACTCGCTTGGCACGGCCGAGATCCTTGAGGGTGATGCCCTCGAGGGTGCGACCGAGGTCCTCCATGAACGGCGTCGCACCGGTGAGCGCCGCGATGTCCTTGAGCATCTCCTTGCGGCGATCGCCAAAGCCTGGAGCCTTCACAGCGACGATCTTGAGCACGCCGCGCAGCTTGTTCACCACCAGAGTGGCCAGCGCCTCGCCCTCCACGTCCTCGGCGATGATCAATAGCGACGCTGCAGCGTCCTTCACTGCCTCGGCGACATGTACGAGGTCCGCCAAGTGAGTCAGCTTCTTCTCGTGAACGAGGATGTAGCAGTCCTCGTACTCGCAGGTCAGGTGCTGCTGGTTCGTGACGAAGTAGGGCGACAGGTAGCCGCGATCGAACTGCATGCCCTCGACGACGTCGATCTCGGTCTCGAGACCCTTGGCTTCCTCGACAGTCACCACGCCGTTCTTGCTGACCTTGTCGAAGGCTTCGGCGAGCATCTTGCCGACCGTCTCGTCACCGTTGGCGCTGACCGTCGCGATGTGGGCCACCTCTTCGGTACCCTTCGCCTTCTTCGACTGGCCCTTGATGTGCTCGACCATGGCGGTGACGCCAGCGTCGATGCCGCGCTTGAGGTCCATCGCCGAAGCACCAGCCTCCAGATACTTCAGGCCCTGCTGAAAGATCGCCTGGGCGAGCACGGTGGCTGTGGTGGTGCCGTCCCCGGTGTTGTCGTTGGTGCGAGAAGCAACCTCACGCACGAGCTGAGCACCGAGGTTCTGGAACTTGGCGTCGAGCTCGATCTCCTTCGCCACGCTCACGCCATCCTTGGTGACGTGGGGGGCGCCCCAGCTCTTCTCGAGCGCCACGTTGCGGCCACGCGGTCCGAGGGTGACCTTCACGGCGTTGGCGAGCGCGTCGACACCAGCGAGCACCTCGCGGCGCGCCTGTGAGCGGAAAAGGATCTGCTTGGTTCCCATGAGTCCCTTGGTCTCTTTCTGTTCGGAGCTGGAGCTGCGTCCAGCCTGAGGGTTGAGGCGCTCGAGGTTGA
>JAGQIY010001171.1 GCA_020430865.1 Myxococcales bacterium | reverse complement strand
TGAAATGTTGCGTCAGCGCGCTCACCACGACGGCAGTGACTGCAGGGTTGACCAGCGCCGCGATCCACAAGGGGTCCATCGCGCTCGATGATAGACGCAGTCCTGTCGCTTCGCGCCGCCGTCGGGCGTCTTCGCCTGGAACTCGTCCCGTTCCGCCGCAGGCCCACGAGCCGGGTCTGGGGGTGAGGGCGCGCCCCGAGCCGAAGCCCCCCACCGACGGTCAGCCGCCAGCGTTCTTGCGTGGAAGAAAGTCTCTGTAGCGCTCATTCCACCGAGCGTTCCCATCCGCAAACTCCGCGCCCCGCGCGAAGGGGAGCGCCGAATCATGACGTGCCGCTCAGGTTGCAGGATTTCAGCGGCAAGGTGACGATACTCACGGTAGCCTGGGCCTGATGCTTGGCACGAAACACGGGCGCGGGCGCGCTCTGGGGATGGGTCTGGCCAGCGGCCTGGCGCTCTTGGTTGGCTCCGGCGACGCTCAGGCGTTCTCCACGCGCATCCACATCATGCTCGCGAATGATATCCGCAAGGAATTGATCGCTGGGGGTGGAGACAGTATCGCGCTGAAGCTCAGCGGCTACGACGTCAGCCTCAGCGAGGCGGACGCGCGGGCGATCCGCGACAACCCGCTGGAGTTCCGCGCCGGCGCCATCGGTCCCGACAACACGGTGTTCCCCGGCATGACCGACCCGAGTCACGCCCTGCACCAGCAGCCGTACGCGCAGTGTCAGCTGCTCTACGATGAAGCGCTGACCGACGCCGAGCGCGCCTACGCGCTCGGCTGCTTCCTGCATGGCTCCACCGACGCCATCGCGCACCACTACGTGAACTACATGAGCGGCGAGACGTTCACCCTCACCCCCATCACCAGCGCCCGGGAGTCCTCCTGGGACAACGTGGTTCGCCACATCGTCGCCGAGTCCCAGATCCAGAAGGCCGCTTACCAGCAGAGCCCGAGCTCTTTCGGCGCAGGGACGCTGGCCCATACGATTCCCCAGGGATTCGTGCTGCGCACGTATTTCGGCACCCAGAATCCCGTCTGGCTCGCTATGACGGAGCACGCCAGAGGCAAGTTCGAGGCAGCGAAGAACGCGAACCCGGGTGCCTCCTTCGTGACCATCGTCAACTCGGCGGACCTCCCTGCAGCGGACCACCTGGCGCTGGCGCCGTTCTACATCGAGGAGATCGACCGCGAGCGACTGGACATTCGCCTCGACATCGAGACGCGCATCGCCGAGCTGCAGGATCCGAACACCAGCGATGGCTTCCAGCTCGGCGTGACGGCCGGCGGCGATGGACAGCTTGGCACGGCAGACGACCAGACCGACTGTGCCGTCGGCTGCCCCGTGCTCTATTCCACCTACAAGACCTACGTCGCCCTGCTGACCCCGCGCTTCGACGCCAACAATCAGCCCTTGCCCAGCGCCTTCGACAAGCTCAGCGAGAAGCTGCACGACGATCTCTACGGCTTCATGCCCGCCTATGCGCAGACGGTGGCGGGGCTCTCCACGGAGCTGAACAGCCCGCTCAGCCCTGGCTCGAAGCAGTTCAGCCTGAGCAAGACCCGCCTGGGCGAGCTGATGCAGCCGATGAAGGACTGGGCGAACGGCATCACCACCCTCGACTACGAGACGGTGGCGCAGGCGGTGCTGCCGCAGTGGTACCTCGATCTGCAGAGCGCCCTCGAGACGCTGGGCATCAACATTCCCCCGGCGGACATCATCCGTGCGGTCTTCGACCCGGTCGTACAACCCATCAAGGACACTCTGAAGGACAAGGCCATCGACCTCGCGGAAGAGTACGTGGGGACGCTGATCGACGAGCTCGAGGCGAAGGAGGACGCGGTGCTGGCCGAGTACGACTCGCGGCTCGCAGCAGCGGCGGATCCAGACCTCGGCGGCACCGCGCTCGACGACTTCTTCGACTCCGGGCTCTACGCGCACTCCTTCAACATCGCCGCGGTGACCTTCGCTGACCACCGCATGGTGGTACCCGCGAGCGCCGATCGAGGTCCTGCCTCCTTCGACGCCAGCCACACCCCGTCCTGGATGCAGCCGGGCGTCTGCGACTACTTGCGGCCCGCGGTGTTTCCGCTCGGCGTCGACACGAAGGCTCTGCTCAGCGTTCGCAAGGAAGGCACCGACTATCCGGCACAGCTGACCGATGACGCGCCCGTCGAGTGTCACTCGGGGAGCCTGTCGAGCTTCGCTCAGAGTGCCTCGACCGCGGACTGCAGCCTGGTGGACGTGGACGGTCTGATCCTCGACCCCGCGCATCAGGGCTCGGTGAGCCGCGCCTTCCCACCGAGCCTCTCGGACGAGCCGGCGAACTGCCTGAACCTCGACGTCCCCGGCCTGCCAGATCCCCCGGCGAACCCGAGCGGTGGCGCCGGGGGCAGCGCCGGCGCAGGGGGCGATGCCGGAACCGCGAACGGTGGCAGCGCCGGAGCAAGCTCCAGCGGTGGTTCCTCGGGGAATTCGTCAGCGAGCGGATCTGGCGACGACTCTGGAGGCTGCGGGTGCCGCACCCAAGGCGGCACCGACTCCTCACCCGGGTCCCTGGCGCTCCTGCTGGGCGCCGGCCTCGCTGCCCTCCTACGCCGTCGACGACGCTGAACGTCCCCGCTGCACCTGCAACCCCAACGCCTTGATCGCCGCCGTCGCGCGGCCCCTGCGAGAACTCAGATGAACACGAACACGGTTTCCCGTTTGACCTTGGTTGGGCTGAGCCTCGGGCTCGGCCTGGTAGTGGCTTGTGGCAGCGATGACGGCGGTGGTGGTGGCGGCGGGAACGCTGGCGCTGGCGCCTTCGGCGGCACGAGCGGCAGCGCAGGCGTCGGCGGAGGCGCCGGTAGCGCCGGCGAAGGAGCCATGGGCGGCGACGCAGGCAGCGCGGGAGTGGGAGGCAGCGCGGGGGTGGGAGGCAGCGCGGGAGTGGGAGGCAGCGGCGGCAGCGGTGGCAACCTCGCTGGCGAGCTGCTCGGGGCGCTCGGCCAGTCGGTCTGGCACGGTCTCCAGACGCGCAACGGCGTGGAGCGCGCCTACGAGGTGTCTTTCGATGCGGAGCAGACGCTGTGGGCGGAGGTCCAGAACCCGTTTGGTCCCGCGCGGAAGCGCGAGATGCGTGTGTTCAGCGTCGACAGCGATGGCCAGAGCGTTTCGACGACGGTGATCACACCCCAGGGGTGGCCGGTGCCCCAGAACAACGGCGAGAAGAAGGACTACAGCGTCACGGTCGTCGACGGATCACCAAGGCAGCTGATCGTCGAGCGCAACGGGGAGACGGAGACCTACGACGAGGGGCCGTACCCCGAGCCTCAATCGGGGCTGACGGCGTTCGTTCGCGTCTTCCCGTCGAGCGGCACCGTCTATGATTCGTTCTGCGGAAAGGGGAGTCTCGAGCTGCAGCCGGACCGCGCCCCGATCTGGGACTTTGCCCGAGACAACTCCCTGGAGCAGGAGCTGGGCTCGGACATCGTCGCGGGAGTGCCCTTGGACACCTGGAGTGATCCGAGCGGAAACAACCAGTTCGCCGTGCGCAACGTCCCGGGCTTCGATCGCCTGGGGGGCACCGAGCTGACCGATCAGTTCAACTTCATCGTCACCTACTGGGGTACGCTCAGTCATCCCGGCGGCACGCTGTCCATGCGCGAGAAGAACGATCAGGTACAGGACGCGCTCTGGGCGTGGCTGGGCAACGGCGTTGGCAGCAACAACACCAACGACCTGTTCCTGGAGGTGCACAGCCTGGCCGGCGCCGACATCACCGCCGACGAGCCCTCGGGCACGTTCGCCGCTGGCGATCTCGACTTCGAGGCGATGGTGCTGCGCTGCAACGACGCCATCACGAAGCAGATCGACGTGGAGGTTCGCTTCGGCAGCGGTCCGTGGACGCTGGTGGGCGACGCCTCCACCATGCCACTGATCAACGACACGCTCTTCCCGCCGGCGCTCTGATCCACCGACGCAGGCGACGGTTCGAGTCGGGTGCGCCGGCGCACGCAGCGCTGGTCCAGCGTGGAGCCTGCTGCACAGGATCAGCGCGCAGCATCCACGGCGGGCGCCCGACCGCTAACCCACTGCGGGCTGGCGACGGCCGCAGCGACGCAGCGCCTCAGGAGCGCGAACTGAAGTCGACGGTGATGGTGCGGCGGTTGCCCGACACGGGCCCCTCCAGCACCTCGACCTCGGGGTTGTCCCTGCGGCTCCACCAGCGCCGGGCAGCCTCGTGATCCCAGGGCGCGACGTCGGACAGCTGCTCCAGACGGCGCAGCACCTCCAGCGCCGAACTCGGACGGTTCGCGATGTCCTTCTCCAGGAGCTGGAGCACCAGCGCCTCCAGCTCCGCCGGCAGGGCTCGGCCCAGGCGCTGCGAAGGCGGCTCGGGTTGCTGGTTCAGGTGTCCCATGCAGACCTCCACCGCGGTCGCCGCTTGAAAGGGAGGCGTTGCCGTGAGGAGATAGTACGCGACTCCTCCCACGGCGTAGAGGTCGGCGCTCTCACTCACGGTCTCGTCTCGAATCTGCTCCGGGGACATGTACGCTGGCGTCCCGATGGGCACGTTACGCCCGGTGAGCGTCTCTTGCATCGAGAGATCGCGCACCAGACCGAAGTCGAGGACGGTGACGAAGTCCGGCACACCGCCCTTGCACTGCACCATGATGTTCGCTGGCTTGATGTCTCGGTGCACCAGGCCCTCGGAGTGCGCCTCGGCGAGGGAGCCCACGATCTGCTCCAGAAGGTGCACCACTCGACTCGGCGACTGCGCCCCCTCGCTCTTGACCAGCTCCGACAGGCTGATCCCCGTCACGAACTCCATGGCGTAGTAGAGCGCGCCCTCGGGGGTGCGCCCGTAGTCGTAGATCTGCACGGTGTTCGGGTGGCGCAGGCGTGAAGTGACGCGTGCCTCGCGCTCGAAGCGAGTGCGCAAGCTCTCACTGGGCCGCGTCAGCAGCTTGATCGCCGTGGCGCGACGGAGCGTCGAGTGGCGCGCCTTGTAGACGACGCCCATGCCCCCGCGCCCGATCTCCTCCAGCACCTCGTACTGCCCGAGCTGCTCTGCAGCGCGTGAGGCGGCCTGGACCACTCGACGCGTACGCAGAACGGCGAGGCCCAGCGCGAGAAATACCGTCAGCGCGACTCCGCCTAGTGCCACGTGGAAACGATAGCGCGGTGAGAGACGCTGAAACCCAATCCCCGGTGCGAAGGACGCCGTCAGCTCGCGATCGCCGATCCGCACCGGAAAGCTCGCCCCTTCTGGCGCCGCTTCGACACCGACCTCCGCCCCGAGGGAGCTCTCGTACAGCAGCCCGGCGTCGTCACTCTTCGCGCTCGGGTCCGTGAGCGCGACGTCCAGCGTGGACACGTCCAGACCCGAGAGCCCGCTCGGCACCAGGGCAGACGGTCTCAACACGCCGGCCACGATGCCCATGAAAGCGTCGCGGCGCTGTGTCTCGCTCGCGATGGGCTGTCCCGGTTGATACACCGGGATGTAGACTGCCAGGGCTGGGGTGGGCTGCTGTTCCTCGATCAGCTCGAAGCGCGCGGAGACCACCGCCTTGCCGCTGTCCCGCGCCTGGGAGACATAGCCCCTTCGCGAGTCCTCGCTGAACAGATCGAAGCCCAGGATGTCGGGGTTCGGTGGCTCCACGTAGAGGATCGGCACGTACATCGCGCGCACGTCGGCGTGCACCAGCAGCCCCGCACCTTTTGCCTCACGGATCTCGTAGTTTCTCGCCACCTCGCGCCTGGCGCGCGCCTCGAAGTCCTTCCGCTCGGCTTCCCTCACCCGCGGCGCCCACTGCAGCGCAGCGTGCTCCGAGCCAGCCTGACGCACGAAGCGCGAGAAGTCCCCGGCGCTCAGCTCCGGCTTCACGGCGATCAGCGCTGGCACCGTGTTCATCATCTCGAACGAGCGATCCAGTCGCTTCTGGAGCACCGCAGCGAGCAAGCGGGCGTGATGGCGAAACGCTGCCACCTCGCGCTGCTGGTCGAGGATCCGGGCGTACCAGTACGCCCCCGCAGTGGCGATCAAGCCCACGATCACGACCAGCGTCGCTCGGTCCAGACCAAGCCGCCGCGCACGACGCCCCAAGCTGCTGGGCTCTGGCCCCATCGGCGGCTTGGAGGGGGCACCCATCGCCGATGGAAGTAGTGCAGCCCAGGTGGGAGGTCGAGATCTAGCGGTCTGGCCCTGGCGCGGGAAGGACGAGCACCGAGCGTTCCGCAATGAATCGCCTGTGTTACGCTTTGGTGATGACTCTGCAACAGAGCGCGCTGGCCGGAATCGCTACCCTGCTCCTTGCAGCCTGCGGCGGCTCCGACGACGCCTCCGGGAGCGCTGGATCCGGATCGGGGGGTGAGGCGGGCACGTCGGTCGCTGGAAGCGCCGGGACGACCGCCGGCGGCGCGAGCAACGGCGGTGCGGCGACCGGCGGCACGTCAGGTGCCGGCCCCCGGCGCTGCAACGGCCACGCAGCCCTGTGCGACCGGCCCTTCGATCAGGTCGCCTTCGCCACGACCCACAACTCGATGTCGAACGCGGACGAGGGCTGGCTCGCCCCCAACCAGGAGCACGGTCTCGAACGGCAGCTCGCTGACGGCATCCGGGGCATGCTGCTCGACACCCACGACCTGGACGGCGTGCCCTACCTCTGCCACTCGGCTTGTTCCCTGGGGAAACGAGAGCTGGCAGACGCACTGAGCGCGATCGTCGCCTTTCTCCAGGCCCACCCCAGCGAGGTGCTGGCCTTCCTCATCGAGGACTACGTGTCCCCGAGTGACACGGCCAAGGTCTTCGACGCCACGGGTCTGAGCTCGTTCGTCTACGCCCACCCGGACGACGCGCCCTGGCCCACTCTGGGGCAGATGATCGACATGGGACAGCGCTTGGTGGTGATGGCGCAGGAAGGCGCACCCCCACCCGCCTGGTACCTACACCTCTGGGACGAGGCCTGGGACACGCCCTACTCCTTCGAGAACGTCGACGAGTTCAGCTGCGCGGCGAACCGCGGCTCTCGGGACAACGCGCTATTTTTGCTGAATCACTGGGTGGAGAACCCACTACCGAATCAGACGGAGAGCGCGAAGGCGAATCAGTTCGAGGTGTTGCTCGGGCGTGCGGAGCAATGCCACACCGAGAGCGGCAAGTTCCCCAACTTCATCGCCGTCAACCACTACGCGAGCGGTGACCTGTTCCGGGTGGTGGACGCGCTGAACGGTGTGGGTACAAACTAGACGCTCGGGTAGGTCGCCGTGTCGCTCATCGTCTTCTCCCAGGTACCCCTAGAACCTGCCAGCCTGCTCCGTGCGGCCAACCAAGTGAGCCGGAGCCTGCCCGCTCCGCTCGACCTGGACGTCGCGGGCTTCGAGGAGACCGCGGCTCTTGGCGCCCCGACCGGGCACCCGCGGCTCATTTCCGCGCGGCTGTCGGTCGATGTCAGCCACCGTGACGCCACAGCCCGCTACGGGCTGGATCAGCACGCGAACGACGATCTGAACCGAGGCCTGGCGCGCGAGGCCGAGAAGCGCGGCAACGCGCACGGGATGGCGCAGCTCGCGGAGCGCTGCCCCTGGGTGTGGCGGGTCGCGTCGGATGGCCCCTTGGAGTCGCCGTTGACCTGGCTCCTCTGCGCCACGCTCGCGGCGTGCGGCCTCGGCCCGGTTCTACCGCCGGATCAGGCGACGCTGTTTGGCGTGCGTGGCGCACGGATACGCGCGGGCGTGTAGACAATCGACGCTGCTCTCAGCCGCTGCTACGCCTGGCTCCATGGCTCCGCCGTCGGCCCAACGCCTGCGAAGGCTCCTCAGCTTGCTGCTCTTCGGCTTGGCATGTGTGCTCGCAGGCCCAGCCAGCGCCAACCCCCAACCGGGTCTCTCGAAGCCCCCGCCGGGCCTCGATCGCTCGACGCCCCAGCGCACCGTCGACTTCTTTCTCACCGCCACCCGCGAAGGCAACTTCGACAACGCGGCCTACGCGCTGGATCTGCGCAGCATCCCGGCGACCCAGGAGGCCAAGCGAGGCGCGGAGCTGGCGCGCGAGCTCAGATACGTGCTGGATCGAGCGCTGCAGCTCGACCTGTCGGAGGTGAGCGACGACGAGCAGGGTCGCCCGGAAGACGGCGCCCTCAACGAGACCCTCGGCAAGATCCCCCTGAACTCCTCCCAGGTCAGCATCCGCCTGCAACGCGTCCCCGTGGCTGGAGGCGGAGCCGTCTGGGTGTTCTCTCGCGGAACCGTTGCGGCGATCCCCGATCTGTACGCGGAGCACGGCCCCGGGGAGATCGGCCGCTACCTGCCTGGCTGGGCGCACCGCATCAGCTTCCTGCAGCTGGCCGTCTGGCAGTGGTTCGCTCTGCTGCTCGCGAGCGTCGTGAGCCTGCTCGTCGCGCTGATCGCCACGCGCTTCGTGCTGAAGTTTGCGAACAAGCTAGCTGCGCGCACGGCGAACAAGTTCGACGACGCCCTGGTGGGGCGACTGCGAGGTCCGCTGCGTCTGCTCCTCAGCACGTGGTTGCTCTCGGTGCTGATGGAGTTCACCAAGCCCTCCATCCCCGCGGAGGGCACCATCGGGCGTCTCGTCGGAACCCTGCTGATCGCTGGTTTCGTGTGGCTGACCATGCGCGTCGTCCACGTGATCGCGGACACCGTGCTGTCCTCGATGACCATCGCCGAGGAGGCGGACCAGGAGCTGGTGCGACACGGCCAGCAGATGCGCGTGAAGGTGGCCCGGCAGGCGATCAACGGCGTGGTCTTCTTCATCGGGCTTTCGTTGGCGCTGACCCAGTTCGAGGTGGTCAAGAAGGTCGGTGTCTCGCTGCTGGCGTCCGCTGGTGTTCTGACCGTCGTCATCGGTTTTGCCGCACAGAAATCGGTCGCGAACCTGCTGGCGGGTATCCAGATCACGGTCGCCCAGCCCATCCGCATCGGTGACCGCGTCAACATCTCCGGGGACGTCGGCTGGGTGGAGGAGATCACGCTGAGCTACGTCACCATGAAGACCTGGGACGGGCGCCGCCGGGTGTTTCCCATCACCTTCTTCCTGGAGAACCAGTTCGAGAACTGGACCAAGAACGACACGCAGAAGACCACCATCGTGATGATCCACACGGACTATCGCGTGCCTGTGGAGAAGGTACGACAGAAGCTCGAAGCGATCGTCGAGAGCCGCCAGGAATGGGACCGAGAAGCCGTGCGCCTGGTCGTCTACGACGCGACCCAGCAGACGATCCAGCTGCGTGCCACCGCGAGCGCCGAGGACGCAGGAAAGGCCTTCGACCTGGGCTGCGCCATTCGAGAGCAGCTGATCGACTACTTGCAGGGCCTCGAGGGCGGGAAGTACCTGCCGCGCACGCGGGTGGAGCTGCCGGGGGCGACCGACGACGAGGGCGACGCCTCTAGCTGATCAGGGGCAAGCCTTCGATCAGCGCCTCGAGGTCGCCTGGCCGCGCCCCTTCCCAGGGCACACCAGCCAGAGCCTCCAGGGCTTCTGCCCTCGCGCCACCCTGCAGTCGTCGCTCGAGGTCTCGAACGGCCGCCACGCTCGTCAACACATCCCCGCGGCACCGAACATCGAACGAGCCGCTCGGCTCCGCGACCTTGCACCCCAGCTCCAGGACACCGATCGGGACCTCGCGCTGCGCGAAGTGGACGTCAGAATCCTGAATGCCTTCCGGCCCCGACGGGTCATCCTCGATGCGTTCGGGCTCCTCGCTTGGCGCGGCCTCGGCGGGCACCTCGAAGGCACCTCGCAGCCGCTCGTGAAGTCGCTCGACCAGCACGCCCGCGGAGTCCTCGGCCCGCTTGGATCGAGCCTGGCGCAGCGCCTCGCGCAAGCCGATCGGCGAGTGGCCGTTGAACTCATCCAGCGCCGTCGCAGCCTCGAGCCCGACCCACGCCTCGAGGATCCAGACGCCGCCGGACGTCACGTCCAGGCCCAACACCCCCGCGGGACGTCGCGACAGCGTGAAGTGCTCGCGACCGAAGTAGTGCGCCTTCGCGCCGCAGCCGTTGTACGCGCGCAGGAAGCCTCGAACCGTGCGATTGATGAAGTTACCGGCGCTCGCGTCGCCGAAGAGCCCGTTGACCCGCGGCACGACGATCAGCTGCTGAACCGCGCCCTCCGAGACCAGCAGACTGACTCCCGTAGTGGAGCGCGTTTCCGCCCGGTACATCCGCAGGTCGGCGTGGCGCTGGCGTACCTGTCTCTCCCGCTGCAGGGCACCCAGCACCAAGGCCTGCCCGCTCACCAGCGTCGTGGCGACCCAGGGCTCACCGGACTCCTCCACTGCGCGGGCGATGGCGCGGGCGCGAGCGACGGCGCCTGGCACATCCAGCTCCCGGACCGCAGACCAGCGAAGCTTCACAGGTCCCCCACGACGCTGAGCCGATAGTCACCCCGCTCGTCGTCGTAGGTGGCGGTGATCAAGAGCGGCCGACAGCAGACGGCGCAGTCCTCGACGTACTGCTGCACCTCACCCCCCCCAGGATCCGGGTAGCTATCCACCAGCTCGAAACAGTACGGGCAGCGCGCGCCCTCTTCGCTCATCACGTCACAGCTCCAGGCCGAGGGTGTTCACCACGGACCAATCCGTGGACCTCACGCCGCCCGGAGGCAAGCTGTCATAGCGCAGCATCAAGCTCATGCCGGCTTTCAGCACCTTCGTCACGCCGAAGTCTGCGCTGAGCTGACTGAACAGGCGGTAGTCGCTCGGCTCGTCGAAGCGAGGTTGGTAGTAGGTGGTCGACACCAGGCTGACCCGCTCGTCCACCAGCCAGCTCAAGGTGAGGTAGTTGCTGGAGCGGTGCACGGTCGCTGGACGACCCGGTGGACTGGCGTCGTCGGCGAGCTGGGTGTGCTCCAGCATGTACGCGGTGGCGATGAACGCCTGCAGCGAGTCGGCGTCGAAGAGCCTGACCCGCGGTCCGGCGCCTACCAGCTCGCGTAACCGTACGGCAATGAACTTGTTGCTCTCCAGCTGACCGAAGACCTCGCCCCAGACCCCGTCGGTGATCTCGTAGTCGTAGCGCGCGTGGGCGAAGGCGCGGCGCACCTGTGTCTCGTGGTCCAGGTGGCTGTAGTCCCCGCTCGCAGCCAGGAAGCCGAGGTGCCGTCCGCTCCGACCCGCGAGCTGGAGCGATGCGCCCCAGACGACTCCCTCCGTGTTGCCGCCGTAGGCCTTGAGCGAGCCGTCCAGCTTTGCGGCGAACGCCCGAGACCGCTCGCCCTCGAGGTCGCCCTGCAGGCTCCCCACCTTGCGGCGCAGCGCTTCGGTGTCGACCTGAGCACTCGCGGGCGTCACCCACGAACCCAGCAGGCTGACACAGACACAGGCGACGAACAGCGAAAGGCGCACGGCGATCCCTATAGATCACGACGTGCGCCTCGCCCAACAGGGGCTACTTGCCTCGCTGTAGCCGTGCCTGCGCGCTCACTCCGCAGCGGCGCCAGCGAGGCCTTCCTCGGCCTGCTCCTCTTCGGCGCGCTTCAAGCTCTCGAAGGGATCCTCCCAGTTCTCGTACTGCAGGATGTCGAGGGCCGCGAAGCGCTCGCGCTGGCGATCGGACAGCAGGCCAATGCGCTTCACCGCGGGCACGATCTTCGAGAACAGGATCTGCCGGAACTGCTTCTGGCCCTCGTTGTTCTTCGCAATCTCACAGCACTCCTCCACGGGGTAGCCGAGCTTCTCCCACATCTGCTGGAACAGGAAGCGGTCGCGCATCAGCACCGCGGCTTCGTAGATGAAGTCCTCGCGCTCCTGGCGCTCCTTCTCGGAGACGTCGTCGTAGTAGTCACGCAGGCTGAGCACGCCGTACGCCACGTGGCGCGCCTCGTCCTGGATCACGTAGGTCGTCATGTCCCGGAGCAGGGGCTCCTCCACCGTCTTGGCGGTCACCCCGAACGCCGCGAGCGCCAGCCCCTCGACCATGATCTGCATACCCAGGAGCTTCATGTCCCAGCGCGAGTCCGTCAGGATCAGATCCAGGAGCTTCTTCAGGTACGGGCTGACCGGGTAGGAGAAGCCGATCTTCGTGTGTAGATAGCGGTCGAAGACCTCGACGTGGCGTGCCTCGTCCACGACCTGCGTGCCGGCATACAGCTTGGAGTCGAAATCCGGCACGGAGTTCACCAGCTGCGCGGCAGCCAGGAGCGCGCCCTGCTCGCCGTGCAGAAACTGCGACTGCGTCCACGCCGCCATTTCTTTCCGCATGGCAACATGCTCGGCTTCGGTCATCTTGTTGTAGATCTCCGAGCCGAAGAGCGGATGCATGAAGTCGGGCACGGCCTGGCGCTCGATGTCCACCTCCTGAGTCCAGTCGAGGCGCGTCTCGGCGTCCCACTGCAGCTTCTTTGCCTTGCGGTAAAGGTCCCGGAGGTCCTTGCGCGTCTCCTGGTACGTCCAATTGAACGTGACATCCAGCTCGGCCATGATGTGCTCGATGTCGATCTGCGGCGCGGCTTCGCTCATGACTCTTCCTCCCGGGGCCCCTCTGACGTTGATCTGCGCAGGCACGGGTGGCTCCGACCTCGCCCACAAAAGATGAAGTGAGCTTCACCTTCCGTCCAACAAAAAGCGAAGCCGACTTCACTTTTGGCAGAATTCAGCTAAATACACCTCATGTCGAAGCCGAAGGCCCCGTCCGAGAGTCCGGCCGAGCTGCTCGATCTCGAGCCAGGCGGGTCGGACGCCGCGCCGGATAGTGGCCGCGTGGTGCCCATCCACAGTCGAGGCAAGAGCGTCCCTCCCCCAACTCGTCACCGCCGCTCCTTCTCCCAGCAGCGCGCTCACGACACCTACACCTCGCTCATCCGCGCGGCAGCGGTGGTCTTCGCGCGCATGGGCTTCGATAGCGCGCAGACCACGGACATCGCCCAGGAGGCGGGGGTCAGCGTCGGCACCTTCTATCGCTACTTCGCCGACAAGCGCCAGGCGTTCATCGAGATGATCACCGAGCACCTCGAGGACGCCTACGAGCGCATCCTGGCCAACCTGAGCCCTGAAGTCTTCGCCGCGGAGCGCGATCGCCAGGCGGCGGTCGACCACGTCCTGGACGTGCTCTTCGAGCACACCGCCGAGCACCCGGAGCTGCACCGCGTATTCCTCGGCATGTCTCTGCGAGACATCGACGTTGCTCGTATCCGCGCGGAATTTGAGTCTCGAGGACGGACGGTGATCGCCGCGCTGATCCGGGAGGTCGTGCCCCAGAGCCACGTGCCGGATCCCGTCGCCGCCGCGGAGATCATCCAGATCGCAGCTCAGGAGATCGCCGTCTTCACCGTCGGCGGGCGGGGCGTGAAGTCCCAGGCGCGATCCGAGGCCTTGCGCGAAGCCCTGGGCAGCATGATATTCCGGTACCTGTTCGCCGACGCGCCCGCCTGATTCGCGGCGGCGTGCTCGGGGTTCGGGGGAGAGGAAACCATGTCAGCCAACGTGCACGTGGTGCCCGGTCGCTGGCACCATTTCGAGGGCGAGCGCCTGCAGTGCGACCTGTGTCCGCGGCATTGCCAGCTGAAGGAGGGGCAACGCGCCTTCTGCTTCGTACGGCAGCGTCAAGGCGACGAGATCGTGCTCACGAGCTACGGCCTCGCCACCGGCTTCTGCATCGACCCCATCGAGAAGAAGCCGCTCAACCACTTCTTCCCGGGCTCCAGCGTGCTTTCGTTCGGCACTGCTGGCTGCAACCTGGGCTGCCGCTTCTGCCAGAACTGGGACATCAGCAAGGCGCGGGACGTCGAGCGGCTCTCGGAGCGCGCCACGCCGCGACAGGTCGCGGAGGCCGCCGAGCGCGCCGGCTGCCAGAGCGTGGCCTTCAC
>JAGQIY010001170.1 GCA_020430865.1 Myxococcales bacterium | reverse complement strand
GAGAGGTGGGGGAAGTCGAAGCGGATCGAGGCGACGTCGGTCGTGACGTCGGATCCATCCAGGAACAGCGCCCCAGCGAAGTCCCCTGCGATGTCGAACCGTACCTCCAGCGACGCCTCCCACAGCGTCAATCCGCCGAGTGGACGCTTGCGCGTGCAGCGGGTGGGAAGCGGGTCCGACATGCAGTCTGTTTCGTTCGGAATCAGGAAGCCCAGGACGCCATGGGGACCGACCCCTCGATAAGGGTAGCCGCGATTGGAACTCGGGCCACCGGAGAAGAAGCCACGAAAGAGCAGGATCTGTTGCTCGCGGATCGCCGCGGGATCATTGACGTCCGTGGTGAAGCGCGAGGTGTAGTTGGAGGGAAAGAGGAAGCCGAGGGTGGTGCGTGTGGCGAGCACGACACGTCGCGACAGCGCCTTGTAGAGGCTGAGCTCCGGTCGCACGCGAACGTCGGATGCATCGCCTCCGAAGATGTAGCCCGCGACTTGCACGGTGCTGCGAAGCAACGCGCCGTTGTGGGGCGCCAGCGCGTTGTCGCGGAAGTCGAGCAAGAACAGCAGCTCGGGGAACGACACGATGACCGAGTCGACCCCATCCCGAAGCTGCTTGTCGTTGTAGGAGAACGGGAAGCTGGTCTGGATGTTGTAGGAGGGCTTGACCAGCAAATGCTGACGCCAGAACGACCGCTCCAGGCCGGCGCTGGCGCGGATCTCGTTGAAGCCGACGATGTTGGACTGCTCGTCATCGGTCTCACCTTCGTAGAGCAGCGGGTAGCGCAGGAACTCGGTGCTCAGGATGCCGCGAGTGCGGCCCTCGATAAACGACGGCTGGCTGAGTTCGGCGCGCACGCTGGTCTCGAACAACAGCCGGGTCGGACCCTGAATGGGTGACTCGCTGCTGGGGACGCGCGTCGGAAAGAAGACCACGCCAGGCTGGGCGTCGATGGAAAAGCGGCGCAGTCCGCCGAGGAAGTTGCGGTGCTCCCAGCCGGTACGCAGGTGACTCGACAGCCTCAGCGAGTCGAAGATCAGGCCTCCACCAAGGCGCAAGGTTCGGAGCTGGGTTGGCTGGACGACGATCGTGATCGGGACCTTGCGAGACTCCGGGCGAGTCGTGTCCTGACGCACGTTCACCGTCGCAAACACGCCGAGGGCGATCAGAGCATCCTGAGCTGCCTCGAGATCCGCGTGGGAATAGCGCTCCCCTTCACGGATCGAGATCGTGTTGCGGAGCTTGTCTTCGGGCAGGTCGCCGTTGCCCTGGATGCTGATCGGGCCGTACACCGCCAGTGGACCCGGCTTCACCACGAACCAGGCGTTGGCCTCATGCTTCGCGATGTCGACCTGAGCCTTGCCCTCGACCTCGACGAAGGCATAGCCGCGATCTGCGAGCGCCTTGCCGAGCCCCTTCTTGGTGGCTTCGAAATCCGCCTCGTCGAAGCGCTGGTCGCGCTTCAGCTGAACCGCCTTGATGGCCTCGACACTGATATCCACGGGGACCAGCTCGAGCCCCTTG
Organism: Myxococcales bacterium; assembly: GCA_020430865.1. The sequence goes on along the minus strand of JAGQIY010001170.1, from coordinate 3,155 downwards.
ATCTCGAGGTTCTTGAACTCGACCGGATCTCCTTCTTCCACGCGGATTTCCACGCGGACGTGCCGTTCGTCGCTCGGGATGACTCGCGCGGCGCTGACCTTGGCCTCGTAGTAGCCCCGGGCGCGGTAGTAGCGTTCGATGCGCTTCAGGTCGCGGGCCAGGACGTCCTTGTCGTAGACCTCGTAGTCGAAGACCACCCCCTCCCAGATGCCGAGGAAACGTGGACTCTCGGCGGTCGCGAGGCCCTCCTCGAGCTCCTCGGCGTCGATCGCCTGGGTGTTCTCGATCTTCACCGAGTCGACCACGCTGCGGCCAGCGGGATACGACTTCGCGCAACCCAGCGCGAGCCAACCCAGAGCCACCAGCATCATCCACGAGAGCCATGAGCGTCCTCGGTCGAGCCGCCCACGGGCTGACGCACCGCGCCCGCGTGCCAGGCGCGTACGGGCTGCTGGATGGAGGCGATGCATGGGCGCCGCAAGCGTAGTACGTGCCTCGCGTGGCGCGGCGCGAAAGGCAAAGCCTTACGGCCAGTTCTGCGCTCAAATGCGGCGCGGGAGCCCAGCTCTGGGCTCCCGCATCGTGGGAACTCGAGGCGAAACGTTACGCCTCCCCCCCGAAACCCCCAGAGGGGCTACTTCTTCATCCCTGGCAGAGTACCGGGCTCGGCGGGCTTCTCGATGTACGAGAAGGAGTCCATCGTCAGCACGCCCATGATGGGATCCGCCTCGGTGCCGGTGGTGTGGCGCGTGTAGGTGGTGCCGTAGCCACCGGTCACCTTCACCTTCGCGCCGACGTTCGGGATCGGGTTCGGGATGGTGACCTGGAAGCGCACGTCCTTGTACTCCTCCGCGTCCTCTTTCTCGTACTGCTTGATGGCGTCGTAGATGTTCGCGTAGTTCGACGCCCAGCCCATCACCTTGATCGAGTCCTTGAGCGGGGCGTCCTTGGTGTCACCGATCCAGAACGCGGGGACTGGCGGCTTGCAGTCGTCGGGATCCCCCTTGCCTGTCTTGTGGACGGCGCACTCGGGGGCGTCGCCCAGGTTGGTCTTGGTGATGTAGCCCTCGACGGTGATTGGCTTGTCGACCACGTCCTTGTTGTGGACACGGCTGCGGAGCGAGTAGCTGGCGCCCCACACCGTGTAGGCGTCTCCGCTCTTCACGGGCTTCTGGGGCACGTTGGGGACCGCAGGCAGCGACGCCGTGACGCCGCTCGGGGCGCCTCGAGGCTCGTACTTGGCGTCGTCTCCGCCACAGCCCGCCAGAGTCGAGCTCGCCAGCAAGGCAGCAAGAGTGACTAGCCAGGAGGCCCCACTCGGGGCGCGCGAAACGCGGGGAGCGATGAGAGAAGCGGCGCTACGCATCTTGGTTCGGTACCTTCCTCTTTCGTGAGCACGGCACGGCTATCATGTTGCCCCCTTCCGCTGCAAGAACGCGATCTTGCGGGTTGATCCCCGCGCCGGGCTCGCCCTGGCAGTCGAGTAAGGTGTACGACGGGATGCCGCCACGCTGAGTGCCGGTCGTACCCCGGAACCCTGCGGGAATCACCGGGGATTGAATCAAAGTTTCATTGGATTTCAGCACACATGGAAGCTCGCACCGTCATCGTAGGTGATGTCCACGGCTGCTCCGAGGAGCTCGCAGCCCTCCGAGAGCAGGTGGGCGCTGCGCCCGGCACACGCTGGGTGTTCGTAGGCGACCTGGTGGCTCGTGGGCCGGACACCCTTGGCGTGCTCCGTCAAGTCCGCGAGCTGGGGGCGCGAGCCGTGCTCGGGAACCACGAAGACCGGCTGCTCAAGGTGCGGGATGCACGGGCGCGGGGCAAGAAGCCCCCCCATCTCGGGCCGAGCCATGCGGACGTCTACCAACGCATGTCGGCCGCCGACTGGGAAGTGCTCGACGCGATGACGCCGTACCTGGAGTTGCCAGAGCACGGTGTGCTGGTGGTCCACGCGGGCATCGACCCGCGGCTGGAACTGACCGAACAACGCCTGGACGTGCTGACCCGCATGCGCAGCTGGGAGGGAGGGCCCGCAAAGCGACAGCCCAGCGACCGTTTCCGGGAGGAATCTTGGGCGGCTAGCTACAGCGGGGACCGCCACGTGGTGTTTGGACACAACGCACGCCTCGGTCTGCAACTCCACCCTCACGCGACGGGGCTCGACTCCGCGTGTGTGTATGGTGGTCGACTCAGTGCGCTGGTGCTCGAGCCTCACGAGCGGCCGCGAACGGTGAGCGAACGCGCCTCGCAGATCGTCTCGGTTCCTGCGCTTGCTAGCTATTTCGCGGTCTGATCGAAGGCAGGCAGTGCGCGCTTCAAGCCGCGCATCGCGTGACAGCCATCGCCGATCAGGTCGAGGTAGGTCTGCACGCGCTCGCTCTTGATCGCGTCGAGCTGCTTGTAGGCGCTGTCCTGCTCGAGGCCGTCGAAGACGCGCTTGAGATCCCAGGCCAAGGCTCGTAGCGCTGCGTCGAGGCGCTTACCTTCATTGGTCGTGGGGTCGTACAGCTCGAGCTCCCGAGCGAGCCCCAGGGTCTCAGCGCTGTGCCCGAAGAACTTCAACTCCTGGACCAACAACAGGCGAGCAGCCGGGGTGCCCTGGGTTTGCGCGTCGAGGGCGTTGTAAGTGGAGCGCTCCAAGGCAATGCGCTTGAGCAAACGATCGAGCTCCGGGGCGACGCCTTGCGGCTCGGCCTTGACGCTCGCCTCCAGGCTCAGCGCGGCCTGCATGAAATGCAAACCGCCGCAGTGGTGCCCGTAGATTTGCGTCTTGTTGCGCTTGGCTTCGAAGAGCGGTGTCCCGTTCGCAAATGCGCGTTCCGGTGCCCCGCGGTAATCCGCGATGAGCTGGGTCTGCTTACTGAGCTGCTCCCAAACGACCGGCGCGAGTCGCGTCGCTCGGTTCTTCCCCTTCGCGGTTCGGGTCAATAGGTCGAGCAGCCATGGCGAGTCGATCCACTCTGGCTCAGTCGTCGGATCCTTCGCGTCTCTGAGGGCCTGATCGATCAGCGTCTGCAGGCTGATTTTACGGCCAGTCTGCGTGGTCAGCTCACGGCTGGGGCTCACACCAACCTGAAGCAACACGTCCACGATCAGGTGTGGGTGGGGCTCCGACGGTGCAGCCGGGCTTCCGGGAGGAAATTGCCACGTGG
>JAGQIY010001169.1 GCA_020430865.1 Myxococcales bacterium | reverse complement strand
TCTCGACGCGACCCTCGCCGTGGGCCACCGCGATCGGGATGCGACTGCCCGCCATGCCTCGCAGCAGGACGGACGGCGACTCTTCGACCCGCACCAGGCTGAGCCGCGCCTCGAACTGCTCCCCCAGATTCTTGACGAAGCGCGGGAAGTGCTCGCCACCGGGAATGATACCGCGCAGGTTGCTCAGCATCTGACAGCCGTTGCACACGCCGAGGGTGAAGGTTTCCTCGCGCTCGAAGAAATGCTGGAAAGCCTCCCGCGCTCCCGCGTTGAACAGCACGCTCTTGGCCCAGCCTTCTCCAGCGCCGAGCACGTCACCGTACGAGAAGCCGCCACACACCGCGAGCCCGCGGAAGCCCTGGAGATCCACGGCGCCACCGAGCACGTCGCTCATGTGTACATCTACCGCGCGGAAACCAGCGCGGTGGAAGGCCGCGGCCATCTCCACCTGGCCGTTGACACCTTGCTCGCGCAGGATCGCGACCCGGGGGCGCTCGCTGCTCGCCTCGACCACGGCGCGCGCCACGTCATCCAGCGGATCGAAGCCGAGCGCGGCGCTCAGAGCCTGGGGCTGCTCGGCGCTCACCAGCTCGAGCTCGCTCTTCACCACGTCCCCGTTGTCGCGCAGCTGCTGCATGCGGCTGCTGGTCTCGGACCAGGTGCGTCGCAGCTCGTGGCGCGGCGCGCTGAGCAGCGTCTCGCCGCCCAGCTCGAAGCGCAGCGAGCCGTCACCCGTCGGCTTGCCCAGCGCGTGGCAGACCGAGGCCAGGCCGTGGCGCTCCATCACCTCCGTGACGGCCACCGCGTCCCGCTGACGCACCTGGAGCACTGCGCCCAGCTCCTCGTTGAACAGCGTCCGCAGCGCGAGCTCCCCGGGGCCAAGGTCAGCGCTGGTGCTGAGGGTCACGGCCGCGGCGTCGAGCACCACCTCGAGACCGCACCCGCTGGCGAAGGCCATCTCGCACAGCGTGACGAAGAGCCCGCCGTCGCTGCGGTCGTGATAGGCGAGGATCAGGCCCTGCGCGTTGAGCTCCTGGATGGCCAGGAAGAAGCGCTTCAGGTCCTGAGCGTCATCCAGGTCGGCCGGTGTCGTACCCACGTGGCCGTACACCTGACACAGCGCGGAGCCACCCAGGCGACTCTTGCCCGCGCCCAGATCCACGAGGAACAGCGCGGTGTCGCCCTCGTCGAGCCTCAGCTCGGGCGTCAGCTGCTTGCGAACGTCGTTCACGGGGGCGAACGCGGAGACGATCAAGGACAGCGGCGCCGTGACGCTCCTCTGGCTCTCCTCCCCGGTCTCTCCGTCGACCTCGCTCCACAGCGTGCGCATGCTCATGGAGTCTTTTCCGACCGGAATCGTCAGCCCCAGCGCTGGACACAGCTCGAGCCCGACGGCCTGCACCGCGTCGTAGAGCGCCGTGTCTTCTCCGGGGTGACCCGCGGCGCACATCCAGTTGGCGCTGAGCTTCACGCGCTCCAGCGACTCGATCGGCGCTGCCGCCAAGTTGGTGAGCGCTTCGCCCACCGCCATCCGGGCGCTGGCCTTGGCATCGAGCAACGCGACGGGCGTGCGCTCCCCCATGCTCATCGCTTCACCCGCGAAGCCACTGTAGTCGAGCAGCGTCAGCGCGCAGTCGGCCACCGGCACTTGATACGGGCCGACCATCTGATCGCGCGCGATCAGCCCGGTCACCGTGCGATCGCCGATGCTGATGAGGTACGTCTTGTCCGCCACGCTGGGCAACGCCAGCACACGGCGCGCGGCTTCTTCGAGCTTGACAGCGCTCAGCTCAAAGTTAGTTCCGCGAGGTTTCGGACGCTGCACGTCCCGGGTCATCTTCGGCGGCTTGCCGAACAGCACCTCGAGGGGCAGGTCGATGGGGCGATTGTCGAAGCGCTCATCGCTGAGCAGGAGCCGCTCTTCGCGCGTCGCCACACCAACGACGGCGTAGGGGCAGCGCTCGCGCTTGGCGATGCGCTCGAACTCCTCCAGGCGCCCCTTGTCCAGCGCCAGCACGTAGCGCTCCTGCGCCTCGTTGCACCAGATCTCCAGGGGCGAGAGCCCGGGCTCCGCGTTGGGCACCTTGCGGAGCTCGAAGTCAGCACCGCGACTGCTGTCGTGCACCAGCTCCGGCAGCGCGTTCGAGAGACCGCCCGCGCCGACGTCGTGGATACTGAGGATCGGGTTCTCGTCGCCGAGCGCCCAGCAGCGGTCGATCACCTCCTGGCAGCGACGCTGCATCTCGGGGTTGTCGCGCTGCACCGAGGCGAAGTCCAGGTCGGCGTGGCTGCTCCCGGAGGCCATGCTGCTGGCCGCGCCGCCTCCGAGGCCGATCAGCATGGCCGGTCCTCCGAGCACCACGATCGGCGCGCCTTCCGGGATTTTTTCTTTGAGCACGTGAGCTGGACGCACGTTGCCGAGGCCGCCCGCGAGCATGATCGGCTTGTGGTAGCCGCGCACTTCGCTGTGTCCGCTTACGTGGGGAAACGCTACCTCAAGGCTGCGCATGTAGCCGAGGATGTTGGGGCGGCCGAACTCATTGTTGAATCCAG
>JAGQIY010001168.1 GCA_020430865.1 Myxococcales bacterium | reverse complement strand
GGGACCGATGACGTGCCGGGCTGGGTCGAGTGCCCAGACAACGCCTTGAACGCGTCTGGCAACAGGCTCGCGAACGCAGAGGTCGACGGTCCCAACGGCCCCACGACGGTGCGCGACATGATCGACCGGGCGGGCGCAACGCATGGCTGCCATACGTGCGGCACCAAAAACCCCAATGGTCCGGACGCCGACAGCAGCGAGGGGCACTTCGTGCCTGATCACATCCCCCCGGCGACGCTTCACACACCTCGCCGCGGCGGCAACGGCATCGACGTGCCATCGGGTGGCGTCCGCTTGTATCCCCAGTGTCGTCGTTGCTCGAGCTCTCAGGGAGGACACCTCGGAGCCACTTCGCGCGGCACCACGCATCAAGAGCGCATGGATCGCGGGCAGCGAGAGATCGACCAGAACCTGGGGCTTTGAGCGACGTCGACGAGCCTAGGCGAGGTGCGCCAGCACCTCGCTGACGTCGGCGTCGAGGTCTTCCAGCAGAGGCTTCGCGAAGTCGGCGTGCGTTGCGAACCAGGCGAGCGCGGACTTCTTTGCCGTTGAATCCACGAGTCGCAGCATGAAGGGCACGATGCCGGGCAAGCGAATGTTCGTGTAGTGCGCCACGAGGACCTGGCCGAGCGTCTTGCGGTCTGGGTCGACGTATCGCTCCACCCACTCCCGCTCGCACTCGAGGATCTCCTCTCCCCCCAAGAAAACCAAGCGAGAGAATGGGGGGCTACCCTGGGGGTCGCCTTCCCACTGCTTGGCGCACGCGACCACGAACTCCTGGTCGTGGCAGAACAGCGACGAGGCTCTCGTGACCTTCCCACGAGCGGCTCCGTCTCCGCTGCGCTTCGCGCCAAGTTTTCCGTGCAGAATAACGTCCAGAACTCGCCAGAGCTGCGAGTGGTTCTCCACCTGGTCGAGGGGCGGCACATCGCCCGAAAACGTCGACGCGACGCGCTGGAAGACTGCCTCGAGGCGCTCGGTCAGGGAGGCGTGTTCGGTCTCCGGGACGCGAAGCAGGAAGAAGCCCAGCGTGGAGAAGAACCGTGCGAACTCGACGTTCCTCGTGGTGAGCTGTTCGAGGCTCAGGCGCTCGAATGCGCGAGTTACCCCCTCGGCCATGGCGGACGGGCCAACGAGGCCCTCCATCGCGAAGAGCGTCCGGCGAAAGTGCTGCTGCAGGTAGAAGCCGCAGTCTGGATTCAGGTTGATCTCGAGGATCTCCAGGGCTTCATCGGCGCTGACCGGATCGGTGCGCTCGAGCTGTGGTCGCACCTTCTCGACCCACTCCTTGTAGTCTCGCCTGACGCGAGGCAAAGACAGCAGCCTCACGGCGAAGGTTGCCTCCGCTCGCGGAACACTCAGCGCGAAATCGGGCAGCATGAACAGCTTCCCCTGCCACTCGGGGAGCTTCGGCTTGGTCACGTCGTCGATGACCGTGAAGTGTGGCCAGCCAAGCGCCCAGGCCACGTCCTGAGCCTCGTTGAAGCCGAAGCCCGGCTTCAGGTACCTCCTCCCGAACGCGACGTCTGCGTGCTGCAGCGCCGCAGCGTTCGAGAAGTCGAGCTCGCCTCGCGCCTTCTTCTTCGCTGCCATCGGTGGCGAGACTACGCAACCGGGGCAGGCGCGTCGAGCCCCTACGCCTCCAGCACTCGCGTCCGCTGTTCCCGGGTCAAGTTCACCCACTTGCCGTCGATCAAGAAGCGCCCGTCCGGCTGCTTCTTGCAGTTCTTGACCTTCAGCGCAAAGGCGCCGTTCATGCCTTCGACCTTGCCTTCAAGAGTGGATCCCGGAGGAGACGGAATGCTACTGCTGACTCTGGCGGAGGCGCCATCGCTCTCCACCAGCTTGCCGTCTCCGCCCTTCAGCCAGGCCAGTTCAAGAACGCTCATCGACTGCCTCCGCGGGTCTTGCCTTCGCGGATGGCGTCGTAGGCCTCACGCTTGGCGTCGCGCTCCTTGAGAGACTGTCGCTTGTCGTACTGCTTCTTGCCACGGGCCAAGGCGATCTCCAGCTTGGCGCGGCCGTTCTTGAAGTAGCACTTCGTCGCGACGATGGTCATGCGCTCGCGCTCGACGGTCGCGCGCAGGCGCTCGATCTCGTAGGCGTGGAGCAGGAGCTTCCGCGGGCGCGTCTCCTCGTGACCGAACGCTGCGTGATCGAGGGTCGGGATGCGCATGCCTTTGACGACTGCCTGCCCGTCCCGAGTGATGTCCACCCAGGCGTCGCTCAGATCACCGCCGTGGACGCGCAGCGCCCGCACCTCGCTGCCGATCAGCTGCATGCCCGCCTCGTAGCTGTCGCCCAGCTCGTACTCGTGGCGAGCCCTCCGATTGAGAGCGACGACGCGATCGCCAAACAGCTTGTCCTTTGCCGCAGCCATGACTTCCAAGCGTCCGCGGACCTTCGAGCGCAGGGGCGCCGCCGCGGGGAGGGGGCACTATGCACGCGCCTCGCAGCGCCGCAAGTCCCAGCTTGGCCCTTTACCCGGACCCTTGGGAGGCGCATATCACCCGCCTCATGCTGACCACGGAGCTTCGAGGCGCCCGCACCCACAACCTCAAGTCGGTCGACTTGAGCCTCGTGCCCGGGGAAATCGTGGTGCTCACTGGCGTCTCCGGGGCTGGCAAGAGCAGCCTGGCCCTGGATACGCTGTACGCAGAAGGGCAGCGGCGCTTCGTCGAGAGCTTCAGCCCCTACGCCAGGCAGTTCCTCGAGCGCCTGGAGCGGCCGCCGATGGACTCCCTCGAACCGGTTCCCGCCGCGGTTGCAGTCGATCGCAGCGCCCCCGTGAAGAGCTCGCGATCGTCGGTCGCGACGATGGCGGATCTCGAGCCGTACCTGTCCGCGCTGTTCACCCGGGAGTCCGTGCCGGTGTGCCCGGAGCACGGGAGCGTGGCGCGGCTGCTGGACACCGCTGGCGCTGCCCGCCTGCTGATCAGCGAACCGGCGCCTCCGGGGGCCGATCCGGTGTTGCTCGGGTACGTCGCCAACGTTGCCTCGCGGGAACACTACCTGGAGCTACGGGAGGGGCTGGCAGAAGCCGGCTTGCGACGCCTGTTCCTGAAGGGCGAGCTGCGGAAGCTCGACGATGTCAAGCCAAGTGAAGCTGCGAAGCAGCGCCTGGCCGTCGTGGTCGACCGCCTGAGGCCGAGCAGCCGCGACGCGGCGAGGTTGAGCGAGGGTCTCGAACTCGCCTTCGAACGGGGTGATGGCCAGGCCTGGGTGCGGCTTCCCGACCGAAGTGAACGGCTGCTCAGCCGGGGCTACAGCTGCGCAGAGTGCGAGGATGCCGGCCGGCCGCGGCGGCTCGAGGCGCCACGTCCAGGGCTCTTCTCCTACGAGTCACCCCTCGGGGCCTGCCCCGAGTGCCGCGGCTTCGGCCGGGTGATCGGCGTGGATCCCGACAAGGTGATCCCGAACCCGGATCTTCCACTATCCAAGGGCGTGATCCGACCCTGGGCGCGGGGAAAGTCCACCAGCTGGGAACGCCGCGAGCTGAAGAAGTTCTGCGAGCGCGCTGGGGTGCCCTGGGACAAACCCTGGAGCAAGCTCAGCAAGGAGCAGCAGCGCCTGGTGCTGGAGGGAGACGGCGACTGGAAGCGTGGCCATTTCCCCGGGGTACTAGGCTGGTTTCGCTGGCTCGAGACGCGTACCTACAAGATGCACGTACGCGTCTTCCTGTCCCGCTACCGCGCCTATGACGTGTGTCCCGTGTGTGAGGGAAAGCGTCTGAACGAGCGAGCGCTGGGCTACGAGGTAGGTGGCTTGAACCTCGCGGCTTGGCACGCCCTCGAGATCCAGCACGCGCACGAGCGCATCGCGAAGCTCCAGACTCGCAGCGGACAGGGGGAGCTGGCGCGCAGTGAGCTCGAGAGTCGCCTCGGCTACCTGCATCGTGTGGGGCTCGGGTACCTCACGCTGGACCGTCAAGCACGCAGCCTGAGCGGCGGCGAGACTCAGCGAGTGACCCTCACCGCGGCGCTCGGCACCAGCCTTCACAACGCGCTGTTCGTGCTGGACGAGCCGACGGTGGGCCTGCATGCGCTGGACATCGAGCCGCTGGCGAAGCTGCTGCGAGAGCTGGCGGATCGCGGAAACGCGGTCGTCGTGGTCGAGCACGATCCGCTGCTGATCGCTGCCGCCGATCGAGTCATCGAGCTGGGACCAGGGGCGGGGGAAGCAGGCGGTCGCATCGTCCGCGATTCGCGCCTCACCCCCAGACCCAGGAAGTCGGGCAAGGGCACTGCCGGCAAGGTCGAGGTCCATAAAACCTCGGGGAAACGCTCCAGGTCGATGAAGGTAGCCGACGCGAGCACGCCGACCTACGGTGCTCGAGACGCCAGCTATCAGCGTGAGCGGCTGGTCGCGAAGAAATGGCTCGAACTCCGGGGGGCTTCCGAGCACAACCTGAAGGGCATCGACGTCCGCTTTCCGCTCGGGGTGGTTTGCGCCGTCACGGGACCGAGCGGGTCGGGCAAGAGCAGCCTGGTGGAGGACGTGCTGGGCCGTGCGGTTCAGCGCGCCCTCGGCGATTTCGACGTACCTCGGCCTGGAGCCCACACGTCCCTCGAAGGCAGCAAGGCTCTCAAGCGGGTGATCCTCGTGGATCAGTCTCCCCTGGGGCGCACCTCGCGAGGGAACGCGGCGACCTACACCAAGGCCTGGGATCGCGTCCGTGCCCTCTATGCTGCGCGGCCCCTTGCCAAGGCCAACGCCATCCCGCCGAGCGCGTTCTCGTTCAACGTCGATGGTGGTCGCTGTGAGGCCTGCAAGGGGGAGGGCTTCGAGACGGTCGAGATGCAGTTCCTCGCGGATGTCAGGCTCTCGTGCCCGGTGTGCGGGGGCAAGCGCTTCAAGCCACACGTCCTGGCGGTCGAGTACGATGGCGTCGACATCGCGCAGCTCCTCGACACGACCGTGGACGCTGCGCTCCAGCTGTTCGACTCCCAGAAGGAGATCCAGCGCACCCTCGGACCGGTGTCCCGGCTCGGGCTCGGCTACCTGCGCCTCGGGCAGCCGCTGTCGACCCTGAGCGGAGGTGAGGCTCAGCGCCTGAAGCTGGCCCGTGCGCTGTGCGAGAAGCTGGATGGCGCGCTGTTGATCCTGGACGAACCGAGCGCCGGGCTGCATTCCAACGAGGTGGGCCTGCTCTTGCGCGCGCTGGACGATGTCTTGCGTGCGGGGGGGAGCGTGCTGCTGGTGGATCACGACCTGGAGGTGATCCGGGCCGCGGACTGGGTGATCGATCTAGGGCCTCGAGGCGGAGCTGGAGGGGGCGAGATCGTCGCGGTCGGACCGCCCGAGGAGCTCGCTTCGGGAGCCACCGCCGAGGCGCTGAGGCAGGGAGCGCAGGCTCCGAAGCTTCGTATCCGTGCGGAGCCAGCCAGGCCGGTGCTGCGGGTGGAGCGAGCCAGGGAGCACAACCTGCAGGACGTCTCCGTCGAGATCCCGCACGGCAAGCTCTGCGTGGTCACCGGACCGAGCGGCTCCGGCAAGAGCAGCCTGGCGTTCGATGTGATCTTCGCCGAGGGTCAACGGCGCTTCCTCGAGACGCTGACGCCCTACGCGCGGCAGTTCTTGCCTACGCTCCCCCGACCGGACGTGAGTCGCGTCGAGGGAGTGCCGCCGGCCGTGGCTCTGGAGCAACGCACGAGCCGTGCGGGCTCCAAGAGCACCGTCGCGACGGTGACCGAAGTCGCTCACTACCTGCGCCTGCTCTACGCGAAGCTCGGCGTGCCCCACTGCCCCGAACACGATCTGCCCATCGCCAACCTGCGCTTCGAGCAGGTGCTGGCTGAAGTGCAGGCTCAGAAGGGCAAGTTCGATCTGCTCGCTCCGGTGATCCAGGCGCGCAAGGGTACCTACCTGGACGTCTTCACCACCGCGGCGCGCAGCGGCATCGCGCGCGCGCTGGTCGACGGGGAATGGATCCATACGGATACGCCTCCCAAGCTCAGTCGCAGCAAGGAGCACGACATCGATCTGCTGATCGCGGAGGCGATTGGAGCCCGGGACGTCACCCCGGAGCTGCTTCGGGAAGCGCTGCGCTGGGGCAAGGGTGCCGTGCGACTCCTGCTGGCCGACGGCGAGGCGCGACTGGTGTCGCAGAGCTCTGCCTGCCCGAGCTGTGGGCTCTCGGTGCCCGAGCTGGATCCTCGCTTCTTCTCCTTCAACACCAAGCAAGGTCGGTGCGAGACCTGTGAAGGTGATGGTGTGCTGTGCGAAGTGCGCAAGGTCGGAAGGGGCAAGCAGGCGCGAAGCGAGGAGGTGTATTCGAGCTGTCCCGACTGCTCGGGCGAGCGCCTCGGACCGGTGCCGCGAGCGGTGCGCTTCAGTCCAGACGCTGGACCCGGCCTGCGCTACCCCGAGCTGATGCAGCTGTCCGTGCGGCGCGCTGCCGACGCCGTTCGGGCCTGGAAGCTCAGCGGCGATCGCGCCCGCGTGGGCGCCGCGGTGGTCCAGGAACTCGAGCGTCGCCTGAGTTTCCTCGAGGAAGTTGGGCTCGACTACCTGAGCCTGGATCGCGGCGCTCGCAGCTTGAGCGGGGGTGAGATGCAGCGTCTCCGTCTCGCGGCGCAGCTCGGCTCTGGCTTGACCGGAGCCCTGTACGTGCTCGACGAGCCGACCATCGGCCTGCACCCCAGGGACACCGCGCGTCTCGTCGGGAACCTGAAGCGGCTGGTGGAGCAAGGCTCGACGGTGCTCGTCGTCGAGCACGACGAGGACACGATCCGGGCCGCGGACTACCTGATCGACGTCGGGCCTGGAGGCGGCACTCACGGCGGCAACATAGTCGCCGTGGGGTCCCCCGAGCACGTGCTCGAGCAGCCTGACTCGCCGACCGCCCAGAGCTTGAAGGAGCAACCCCAGCTGCGCAAGCAAATCCCGGTGGAAAATAGCAAGGGGAAGCCGAGGGGCAAGCGCGCCAGCGCCGAGTCCCCGTCGACTCACGCCTGGCTGGAGCTGTTCGGGGCATCCGAGCACAACCTTCAGGGAGTCGATCTGCGTCTGCCCCTCGGCAGGCTCAACGTGGTCGCTGGCGTCAGCGGCTCTGGCAAGAGCACCCTGGTGCGCCAGGTGTTGCTCCCGGCGGTACGCCGGCAGCTCGGGCTCGTTGCGGAGACTCCGGGCGCGTTCGCTCGCCTCGGCGACACTGCTGAGCTGCAGCGCGCGATCAGCGTCGATCAGTCGCCGATCGGACGGACACCGCGCTCCGTGCCTGCGACGTTTCTCGGTATCTTCGATGATCTGCGTCGGCTGTATGCGGCGACACCGGAGGCCAAGGTGCGAGGCTTCGACGCGAGCCGTTTCTCCTTCAACACGCCTCGAGGTGGACGCTGCACCACTTGCGATGGCCAGGGCGCGATCACTCACGAGATGAGCTTCTTGCCCGATGTGATCACGACCTGTCCCGCCTGCGACGGTCAGCGCTTCGAGCCCTCGACCCTGGAGGTGCAGTATCGCGGCCTGTCGATTGGCGATGTGCTGAACCTCTCGGCGGAGCAGGCGGTTCACGCCTTCGAGCATCACCCGCGCGTCGTCCAGCCGCTGCGCACGCTGGTCGACCTCGGCGCGGGTTACGTGCGCCTGGGGCAAGGCTCCCACACGCTGAGCGGCGGCGAGGCCCAACGACTCAAGCTCGCCTCGGAGCTCACCGAGGGCGCGCGACATCAGCCAACGCTGTACGTTCTGGATGAGCCCACGACCGGTCTTCACCTGAGCGACGTCGGGCGCCTCGTGCACGTGCTGGGGCGCCTGGTGGAGCGCGGGGACACGCTGGTGGTGATCGAGCACCATCCTCAAGTGATTGCGAGCGCCGACTGGGTCGTGGAGCTCGGCCCGGAGGGCGGAGAAGCCGGGGGGCGCATCGTCGCCGAGGGGACCCCCAGTGACCTGCGTCGCGTGAAGACCGCGACGGGCAGGGTGCTCGCGAGCGCGCGCCGCCGCTGAGGCGGGTCGCGGCTACGGCAGGCGCAGGCGTGGCCGACCGGTGCTCGTGCTCGTCGGCTGCGGTTGCGGCTGCGGCTGCGGCTTGCCGAGGCCAGGCAACCGAAGACGTGGTGCTGTGGACGTGGGCGTCGGGGTTGGGGTCGGCGTCGGAGTGGGAGTGGGCGTCGGAGTGGGAGTGGGCGTCGGAGTGGGAGTGGGCGTTGGAGCGGGACTCGGGTTCGACTTCGGCTGCGTGTTGGCGGGAGGCACGTAAGTGGGAGCCGGCGCGGGTTCCGAGGTGTCTGCCGCCGCCGCGGGATCTGCAGTCTCCGCCTCGGCGCCGTCGTCGCTCTGGCCTTCTGCCGCGACCGTAGCCGGTGCAGGTTGATCGAGTTGCAGGGGCTGAACCGGCGTGTCGTCGCTGCCCTCGCTCGTGTTCATCACCAGCGCCACCGCGACGCCAGCGCCGCTGAGTCCGAGCAACACCACCAGTGCTGGGATCAGCCAGCTCCTCTGTTGCTTCCCTCCGGAATATGCTGGCGGGGGTGGAGGCAGGTACGCGCCGCCGAGGTTCGGACCGTTCATGCCCGGACCGTTCATGCCAGGCGCGCTACCAAAGGCCGGATTGATGCCTGGTGCCCCATACCCAGGACCGACCGCCGGGGGACCGAAGGCCTGAGCTGGACCCATGGGCGCCGATCCTCCAGGGGCCATGCCTGGCGAGGGAACCCCGACTGGTCCATGCATTCCGGGCGGAACCGCCACGGGACCCGGTCCAGGCGGCGGCGGAAACGCACCGACGGACGCGTCGAAGATCGGTGGTTCGCCGGGCTGAGTGGCGCCTGGCTTGTTCCAAGGCAGCCCGTCTGCGGCGGCGCCGTCGCCGAGGTCAGTCCGGGCTGGTTCGAACGCCGGCATGTCCGCCTCGGTGGGATCGAGCAGCGCCGTCTTGCCCGCTACGGCCTGCTTTGCTCGTGCGGGGACCTCGCTTGGGGGGACCGGCAAGGGCTCCGGCGAGGCGTGGGGATCCGTGGGGCCCAGCTCGAGGTCGACAGGCAGCGCTGCGTCGACAGGCAGCGCGGCATCGAAGGGCATGGCATCTTCTTGGGTCGCCTCTTCGGGTAGCGCTGGGGTGGAGGCTACGGTCTCCGTATCGGGTCGGCGGGAGTCTGCCATGATCGCGGGCTCGTAAGAATGTGAGCAGTGGACAGTAGCTGAATGTGCTGCCGCTCGCTAGCGGCGGCGGTGGCTGTGCGCGTTCCTGCTTTTCTTTCGGCATTGTGTATGCTGCGCGCGATGCCCCGCTTGGTGATCGACGCGCGCTCCGTGGTGGCGAAGAAGAGCGGTATCGGCAACTACGTGGACGCGCTGATACGCCACATGGCGCCGCTCAGCGGGGATCTCGAGTTGAGCCTGTTGCGCCATCCCGAAGCTCGGGAGAGTGGTCCGCTGGTCGACGGAGTCCCGGAGCTCTTTTTCCGCGGTGAGACGAAGAGCACGGCCACGGTGTTCTCGCTCGCTCGCTCGGTCGATCTGGGCGGCTTCGATCTGTATCACTCTCCAGCGGATCTGGTGCCCCTCGGCATCCCGATCCCGTGGGTCGTGACGATCCATGACTTGATGTGGGTCGAGGCGCCACGCTTGGCGTCCGCGTTCCTGCCCGTCCGCATCGGGAACGGCCTCTGGTACAGCGCCAACATCCGGCGTTCGGTGGCAGGCGCCGAGCGGGTGATCGCGATCTCCGAGGCCACCCGTCAGGCGATCTCTCGGCACTATCCACGACACGTCCACAAGACGAGCGTGATTCACCACGGAATCGAACATTCGCGCTTCGAGCAACAGCTCGCGGCGGCGGCACCCAGGGAGCTGCTGGACGACTGGGTCCCGGCCGGCGCGCGCTACTCGCTGATCGTGGGTCAGGGGTCTCCCTACAAGAACCACCCGGCGATGATCCGTGCCTTCGTCGAGGCGTTCCGCGACGACCCAGGGCACAAGCTGGTCTTGCTGAGGCGCTTCGCGCGCGTGGATCGCGAGATGAGTCGGCTGCTCGAGCGCCCGGAGGTGAAGGAGCGCGTGCTGCCGATCTCCTTCGTGCCCGACGAGGTCCTGGTGGCGCTGTATCGGCACGCGCGGATGCTGCTGTTCGCCAGCCTCTACGAGGGCTTCGGGTTGCCCGGCTTGGAGGCGATGGCGTTGGGCACACCGGTGCTGGCTTCCACGGCGCCCGCCGTGCAGGAGGTCACGGGGCCAGGCGCGATCCATGCCGTACCCGATAGTCACGTCGATCTCGTGCGCTGCATGCGGCGCCTCGACGGAGACGCCAAGCTGCGCGCGCGACTGACGCGCGAGGCCAGCGAATGGGTCAAGCGATACCAGTGGGACGATACCGCGCGGAAAACTCTCGCGGTGTATCGAGCAGCGCTGTCGGCGAATCAGCGCTGAGCGGTGTCGACCGCCGTCAGCACCGCGACCTGGATGTCGAGGCGTCGCGAGGAGTCGATCGGGGACCCGTCGAGCTCCACCACGCTGAAGCGGTCGTGGACCTCGCCGTCGCGAGTGCGGACCTGAGCCTCGACGATCTGCACGTTCTTCTCGAACAGGGCGTTCGCGAGCGCGGAGAGCAGTCCGGAGCGGTCGCGAGTCTCCACCTCCAGCACGTTCAGCCCCCCGTCGGCGCTCTCGACGAATCGTACGCGGGTCTCTGCGCCGGGGGTGGCTGCTCGGTTTGCCTTGGACGGCGAGTCGAGGCGTCCCTCGAGCAGCGCCGTGAGTAGCTCCTGGATCTCTCCAGCGCGCTGAGTATCGACCTCACCCCCATCCTCGGCGTGCACCTGGAACACGCCCAGCGTCTCCTGACGCCCTGTCGGCGTGTTGCGAATCCAGATCTCGCCATCGTCGATGGAGAGGTTCAGCGTGGACAGCGCGCTGCTGGCGCGCGCCAGAAGTCCCGCCCGATCGTCAGCGACGAAATAGACGTTGCCGGTGTGGTGCTCCCCGGAGTCCACCTCCACCCTCACGAGCTCGGAGCGGCGCGCTGCGGCGACTCGCGCGTGTCTGACGACCTCTTCGTGCGTGTGCTGCTGCAGGTAATCCCGCGGCATGCTCTCGGTGAACTCCCGCACGAAGTCGGAGGACGGATTGCGCTTCTTCATGGTGCTGGTCCGGCGGCGCGAGCGCGCGAGCCCGGAGGAAGACGCGGCTCTTATATCACCCCATCGCCGGGGGGCCCGTTCAGACACTGCCACGAGCGTGAGTTCGCCGGATGCGGGTTGCGAGGCGGTTTCCCGAGCGTGTCCAGCGGCGTCGCCTGCTCGACAGCGCGCTAGTGAGGCGAATCCATGATTCGCTGAACAAGTCAACACAGCGTTGCCTCGTTTCAAAGCGGCGCGATGGCGAAGAACTCGCCCGCCCACACCCTCGGGGGGCGGGCGACTCTTTCAGCGAACTGCGGAGACAGGACGCTAGTTGCTCGGCGCAGGCTGCGGCTGCAGTGGGGGCAGTCCCGGGATCTGCGGCAGGTTCGTGGGGAACGGAGGCAACGTCGACGGGATGGGGGGAAGCGTGGAAGGGATCGTGAAGGGCGGGATCTGCGGGACCCCCGCGTCCTGCGGCGCGCCGGCGTCGGCCTTCGGCGGCTTGGGGTTGGCGGGTGAGCTGGGGCGACTCGTCGTGGTGGCCGTCGTG
>JAGQIY010001167.1 GCA_020430865.1 Myxococcales bacterium | reverse complement strand
TTCGAGCAGACCCTCGTACACATGGCCGATCTGCTCGACGTCGGGCGCTCTATACGAGAGCGTCTGCCCCTTGAAGGTCTGAATGGCTTCAAGCAGCAGAAGTACGGTACGATCGTCGATGGGCAGCGGCTCGGCGCGGTGATATCGCCACGATGTGGCCTTCAGACGCCCCTCTAGGAACGGAAAGCGGTCCGGGTCGAAGAGCGAGCCGCCCATCGCGGGAAGCCGCAGCGTTGGGTGATCGATGCCGCCGAACACGGCGCGGAACACCGCCAGGAGCCGAGACCACGCCGAACGCCTGCGCTCAAGGATCTCGTCGCCCTCGGCGCGGAGCTGCATGCGCAGCGTCGAGACTGCGTAGAACGAGTCGTATCGAGGTTCGCCCAGGAGTAACAGCCCGCGCTCCTCGGCAGCGAGAAGAAAGACGAGCCGCATCATCACGGTGAGGCCGGCCTCGTAGAGCTCCGGGGGCTTCACGTCACGGAGTAGCTCGCGGTTCCGATCCTGGTCGGCACGGTCGAGCGCCTGGACCAATACCTCGATAGCGCGTCGGACCTGGTCACCGAGCGCGTCTGTGACTTCGTCCTGGTGTTTCGTCGAGCGGTCGAAGAGCGCGGGGAGCTGGTCCTGTTCGGGTGAGAAGAAGCGACGCACGCCCAGCAGCGACACGAAGGCACGCAGCGTCTCCGGCTCCTGCCCCCAAAGCCGTGCGTACCAGCTCGCGAAGGTAGCTACCTGGCCCGAGGGGGCGTGCACAAGCATCCAGCGTTCGCCGTTCGTTACCAGGCCGAAGGGCAGGCTCAGAGCGCGTAGGTGCAGAGCCATTCGGTCCGCAGGCGAACACGATAGTTCGTCGAACTTCTTCGACGCCGACAGGTCTGTATCCGGTGGAAAGACGTGGATCGGCGCGAGCACGGCGCCAGCGTGTGTCGGGTCGACAAGTACGCGCTCGGCGGTGATTGTCGCACCGTGCTCCGGAAGCTCCACTGTCCCCGCCGCCACCGCCGTCCCTGACTTCAGCAACTGGTCGTCAGCCTCAAGCGCGGTCTGCATGACCTCGTCGATCCAGGCTACGTGCACGTCAGTGAGGTCGGCATCGTCGCCGTCCACCGCGTCGCGCCACTCTTCGTAAGCGCTGCGCAGCCGCCTGGCGCGCGTGGTGTCGAGTTCTTCGAGTCCCTGAGGGAAAACCTCGCGCAGAACGGGAATCGCGAGGAACGGGCCCGAGATCTCAAGCAGGTTCAGCCACTCGTGCTTCGCGCTCACGGCTCCCTGCTTTCTGAATGGCTGCCTGCGGTGAGCGACTCGGGCACCAGGAGGATCACCGCGACGGGGAACGTGTGGTCGACGAGACCGGTGTGGCGTTCCTCGATCGCGAGCCGCTCCCGTTCCCGCTCTTCTGGGATCCGCCGAAGTCTTGCCTCAAGGGCCAAGCGGTCACGCCGGAGCTGCGTGCGCTCGTCTTCGGAGAAGAGCGAGAGCTGCTTCGGCTCCTCCCTCTTGAGCTCGGCCTCAAGGTTCGTAGCGAGTTCGTCGAGGATTTGAGTAATGTCTTCGATTTCGCGATGCTTGCGCGTCTCAAGGGTGCCGCTCAACACCTTGAGTCGGTCCTTGGATCGCGCGGCCACCGCGTTCAGAACGACTTCGCTGTGCTTCTCGAAGCGAGTGCGGAGGGCATCGAACAGAGAGTCCGGAATGGTTCCGGGCGTGGAGGAGTCGACCCAACCGCGCAGCCTCGTGACACGGCCTTCGCGCTTGAAGTCCCCATCGCGCAGGTACCCCCCTGCCTCCGTGAGCTCTTCGTGAAGGCGGTGGTGATTGCCACCGGTGACTACTAGCCTCGACAGAACAGCAACAGCGGGGCCCTCAAGCGCAGCATTGGGGAGCACGCGGACGGTGACGCGATGGAGCCTCTTCACGTCGTCGCGAGCCCACACCTCTGCCCGTAAGAGCCGGAGGCTCATCTGGACCAACGGGTGGTTCAGGTGGACGAGCACGACATCGTCGCGACCTTTGGCAACCTCATGGTCGAACGTGATGGGACGGATGCGCTGCGTGTACGGGTGCTCAAGCCCGTCGAGACACCGCGACCACGAACCTGCGAGTGCCGGCATCCAGAACACGCGGGCGTCGGGAAGGTCGGGGAGTTCAGCGGGCGTTAGCTCGGGCTTGTCCGTGAGCTTGAGGGCGACTCGCACCACGCGCTCGATCCGATCGGGCGTGAGGTGCTGCTCGCTGCGGGTCGTCGTGAGTCGTTCGTGGAGCTTCGCGATGCGGTCGCGGAGGTCACGTTCGCCCTTCACGTAGCGGCGTGCACGTTCGATGCGGCCTTCGGCCAGGCTGGTGTCAAGGTCGCGACGGCGGCCTTCGAGCAGCGCCGGTAGCTGCGGAGCGATCACGGGGTTCACGCTGCCCATGTCGGCACGCATGGCGTCGAGCTTCCGGAGCGCACGAAGGATGTCGTCACCGTGCCCGCCGCCTGCGTCGACGGGATGCCAGATGACGACCTCGCTCTGCTTCTGGCCGTGTCGGTCGATGCGACCGTTCCGCTGCTCCATCACGTTCGGGTTGTAGGGGATCTCGATGTGGACGAGCAGGTTGCAGTGGTTCTGCAGGTCGATGCCTTCCGAGGCCGCGTCCGTCGCGAGGAGGATCCGCACGGGTGATTCGAGCGGGTCCGCCTGGAACGCCGCCTTGATGGCTTCGCGCTCCTTCGGGTCCATTCCGCCGAAGAGCAACGCGAGGCGATCGCCCCCGAAGTCGTGAGTAGCGAGGATCTCCTGCAGCCACTTCTGTGTCGCTCGGTACTCGGTGAAGAGAATCACCCGCGCCTTCGACCACCGGCCCTTGGGGCGTACGTTCTCTTCGAGCCAACGCAGTAGCGTTGAGGCCTTTGAATCGGGCTTGTGGCTCGCCTGCTCGGCCCACAAGCGCAGGCTCCGGAGGAGCGCCCTTTCCTCGGCGGAGAGCGGTCGCAAACGACGGCTCGCCTCCTCGACGGCCTCGACCTCGGCCGTCTCGCGCGTGTCGTCGTCGGCGTAGTCCTCTTCGGTCTTGGAGATGGCGCGACGCAGAATGCGCTCGTCCAGCCTTGATGTGCGCTGCGTCCCACCCTTGCCCTCAAGGGTCACGACGTGTCGCGCCAGGGTAGAGGCGAACGCGGAGGGTGATGACGCGAGACGCTTGCGTAGGAGCTGGTGGACGAAATGCGAGGCGATGCCGCCACGCTCGTCCTGCTTCTCACGGCTGGCGATGTACTCATCGAGGAGTCGACGCGCATCGCGCTCATCTGGGCCGTACTCGACGTTCAGCGCCTCAAGCCGCCGCACGGGGTACAGCTTCTTGCCTTTCGCATCGACGAGGTCGCTCTTGAGTCGACGCACCATCACGCGTGCCAGCTGGTCTTCGGAGGGGAGGGCGTTTCGGGAGAAGCGTTGGTCGTCAAGCAACTCAAGGAGCGCAGCGAACGACTCGGTGTAGCCGTCGTGCGGCGTCGCGGTTAGGAAGAGCTTGTGCTGGAAGTGCGGAGCGAGTACGCGGACTAGCCGCGTACGCATGCTCTCGACGGCGTATCTTCCTACTGTCGGCGCAACGTTGTGCGCCTCATCGACCACCAGCATATCGAAGCGGCGCGGAAACGTGGGCTGCGGCGGAAGCGCGTCGCGGAGCAGGCGCATGCCTTCTCCCTGCTTCGCCCAGTCGATGGAAGCGATGAGCCTCGGGAACGACGTCCACGGGTTGGCGTGCAGGCCACGTTCACGTCGGAAGCGCTTCACGAAGTCGGTGTCGACGATGCGGAACTCAAGGCCAAATTTCTCGCCCATCTCGGTCCGCCACTTCTCTTGGAGCGAGGCTGGGCACAGAACGAGGACCGTTCGTGCGCGGTGGCGCAAGAGCATCTCCTGGATGACGAGCCCGGCTTCGATGGTCTTACCGAGGCCGACGTCGTCCGCGATAAGCAAGTTCGTGCGGGCCATATCGATGGCGCGGACCAGCGGATCGAGTTGGTAATCCTCGATGCTCACGCCGCTGCGGAACGGTGCTTGGAGGTATCCGCGGTCGGCGTTGGTTGCAGCACCCCAGCGCACCGCGTCGAGGAAGGCTTCGAGGTTCGAGGGGTCGTCCAGTGCCGAGAGTGTCGGCAGGCCGGCGCGTTCGATGACGTGCGCGCCGGGCTCAAGTTCCCAGAGGACCTCGATCTCCTCGCCGAGCGCGTCCTCGTCGATCGACGCAAGCTTCACGAGGTTGCGCCTCGGCTGCTCGGGCGACACCGAAGACGCATCGACATCGGAGACGATCCACTGACGGCGGCGCACCTCGACGAGCTGCCCTGGCTCTGGTGCAGTGGCAGTGGGTGTCGGCTCTACGGCGTTTGTGGCTCGGCTTGTCATGCAGACTCCTTCGCCGGGCGGGAACGAACGATCTCTTCGATGCGCGCCGCAGCCAGGCCTGGCTCTGCGTGGACCCAGACTCGAACCACTGTTTCAGGCTTGGACGGCGCTGTGCGGTCGGCCGTTGCGATCATTCCGCCCCCGATGTGCTGTCGACTTGGCCTGGGGGGCTCCGTCGAGATGGTCCCAGATGCTCTCGCCGATGACCCGCCCAAGCTCGACCGGCACGGCGTTCCCAATGAGTCGTCCGAGGACCTTGAACCGGACACGTTCACCCTCGGGCACGAACGAGTACGTCTCAGGAAACCCCTGCAGGATGGCTCCCTCTCGCAGCGACAAGGCTCGGTCTTGGTCGGGGTGACCGAATCTGCCACTCCCGAAGCCGTAGAACTGAGTGGTCAGCGTCGGAGCGGGCTCGTCCCAGGTCATGCGACCGTAGACTCCAGGGTAGCTCTGACCTGTGTCACGCTGGTGGCACTCTGCGACGAGGCGAGCTGGCCAGTCGCGCCAGGAACCACCGGGCCGAGACGCCTGGATGCGCTTCAGGTTGAGCGGCGAGAGACGGGACGTAGTGTGGAGCGGGTCGGCCTCGTGGCTCGCCCCATGGCCAATCGGTGGAAGCCTATCAAGTACGTCGCGCACGGTCTTCGGAGGCGAGGAATCCGGCTGCCGTAGTCCCATGGGGCCGTTGCGAGAAGCGAGGAGGACGGTTCGTCGACGGCGCTGGGGCAGGCCGTACTTGGCACTGTCGACGACTCCGTACCATACCTCGTAGCCCCGCCGCGTTAGCGTGCTGACGAAGTCGGCGAAGACCTCATGTTTCGTGACGGTGGGGACGTTCTCCATCGTCACGATGTCAGGCTCAAGCTGCTTCACCAGACGCGCAAAGTGGTTGAGGA
>JAGQIY010001166.1 GCA_020430865.1 Myxococcales bacterium | reverse complement strand
GCACACCTGCCCGGTGCCCGCGAGGTCTTCGATGCGCGCCACAACCCGGTCTGGGTGCTCGCCCCGTCGAGCGACGGCGCGCGCGCCCTGCTCGACTTCTTCCAGCAAGTCGATGGAGTGACCGGCGCTCCGGTGTTCACCTTCCCCGGCACCGAGACCCGCTTCCTCGGCGACCTCTACCAGGACCTCTCCGAGGCAGTCCGCAAGCGCTACGCGCTCCTGCAGACTCCCGACTTCGTCGAGAAGTTCATCCTCGAGCAGACCCTCGCGCCTGCCATCGAGGAGTTTGGGCTCGCCGAGGTCAAGCTCATCGACCCGACCTGCGGCTCCGGTCACTTCCTGCTCGGCGCCTTCCGGGACCTGCTCGCTGCGTGGCAGCAGAAAGAGCCCACGACGGCCATCGAGGAGCTGGCGCGCCGTGCCCTCGACCAGGTCTACGGGGTCGACATCAACCCCTACGCCGTCGCGATCGCGCGCTTCCGGCTCGTGCTCGCGGTGCTCGACGCGGTCGGCATCACCCGACTCGACAAGGCGCCGGCGCTGCGGCCCCACGTCGTCGTCGCCGACAGCTTGCTTCACCGGATGAAGGAGCAGCAGCTTCGGCTGTCGGGGCAGCTCTCGATGGACGAGTGGGCGAGCTGGGGTGACGCGCTCTTCCGCCTCGCGGAGCCTGGAGCGGTCGCCGACGTGCTCGGGCAGCGCTACCACGCGGTGGTCGGGAACCCGCCGTACATCACCGAGAAGGACGCGACGAAGCGAGAAGCGTACCGAAGCCGGTACACGAGCGCGGCGGGGCTGTTCGCGCTCGCAGCGCCCTTCACTGAGCGATTCTTTGAACTTGCGGTTAGTGGCGGCTTCATCGGCATCATCAACAGCAACGCATGGGCAAAACGCGACTACGGAAAGTCTCTCGTTGAGTCCGTCCTCCCGAAGCTGGACGTCCAGCGCATTGTGGACACGGCGGGCTGCTATCTGCCGGGGCACGGAACCCCGACCTTGCTTCTTTTTGGTCGAAATCGCGCTCCGACCGGCGGCGAGGTGGTTGCAGTATTGGGAAAACGCGGGGAAATGAAGGTTCCCGATGATCCGGCTGCAGCTCCCGTGTGGTCAGAGATTGCCGAACACTACGGCGAACAGGGTTTCAATGGCTCTCGAGTCTCGGTTGAGGCTGTTTCCCGACGCGAGCTGAGTAGGCACCCATGGATCCTGGCAGGTGGCGGCGCACGCTCCGCCTTCAAGAAGATGGATTCAGGGGGCCATCAGAAGCTCGCATCGCTGGTCGAGTCAGTCGGGTTCATGTGCATGACCAAGCAGGACGAGGCCTTCGTCGTGCAGCAGGGTGCACTGCAGCGACGAGGAGTTGATCCTAGCTTTATCCGACCCTTTTTTACCGGACAGGATGTTCGAGAGTGGGAGTTCGAGCGACGAAACGAAGCCCTCTTCCCCTACGACGAGTCCATTTCGATCCGCGAGTTGGATGTCGGCACGTTCCGGTTTCTCTTCACGTCGAAGCCCATTCTTGAAGCACGCAAGGTCTTTGGCGGGAAGAACTACCGCGAAGCGGGTCGTCCCTGGTGGGGATACGGGCAAATTCCGATTGAACGATCTCGCCGCGCACAGTCCATCGCATTCGCATTCGTCGCTACCCACAACAACTTCGTCATGCACCGACGCGGGGCCGTGCTTAACCAGCATGCCCCCATCGTGACCTTGAAAGAGGGCTTCGCCGAAGCAGACCACGAGGCCCTCCTCGGCTACCTCAACTCATCGACCGTGGGTTTCTGGTGCCGTCTCGTGATGTATCCCAAGGGCGGAGCAACGATGGGTGATGGAGCAATCGTCACCCCTTACCCATGGATGGACCGCCTCGAATACGCGGGCAATCTCCTCCAGCAGCTCCCAGTCCCCGATCTCGACGTCCTGCGCGAGCAGCTCCTCGACCTCGTGATCGCGGCCGAGGAAACCGTGCAGGCGATGGCCGAGCATGGCGCCGACAAGGTCGTCGCCGCCACTCTCGCTCAATCCCCTTCGCTACCTGCCCTCCGCGACGCTCGCACCCGCAGCCTAGCCGAGCGCGTGCGGCTGCGCGGCATCCTCGTCTCGCTGCAAGAGGAGATGGACTGGCGGGTCTACGGCATCTTCGGCCTGCCCACCGTGACGGCGCCTTCGTTGGACGCCGTCCGCGTTCCGGTCGAGCCGAACCACCGCCCCTTCGAGGTGCGGCTCGCCCGCGAAGTCGACAGCGACATCTCGGCCTCGGAGTGGTTCCGCGTCCACAAGCGCGCGGCGCCGGCCGACGTGGGCGGTCCGCTCGCCGACCTCTACCAGCAGCGCCTGCGCCTGCTCGACGACCCGGAGCGAAGCCGACAGCTCCGTCTGCTCGAGACGCCCGAGACCAAGCGCCGTTGGTCACCGCCCGACGACACCAAGGCGTTCCGCGAAGCCGTGCGCAGCTGGCTGCTCGAGCGCATCGAGGCCGTGTTCCGCGAGCAGCCCACGCCCGAGCTGCGCACTGCGCGGCAGCTCGCCCTCGACCTCGGGCGCGACGCCGCCGTACAGGCTGCCTACGAGCTGCTCACCGAGGACAGCGGCCACGACCTCACCCGCCTCGTGTCGGAGCTCGTCGATGCCGAAGGCGTGCCGTTCCTCGCCGGCTTCCGCTACGCGGAGACCGGCATGGAGACGCGCGCCGCCTGGGAGGATACCTGGCGGCTTCAGCGGCTCGAGGACGATGGCAAGCTCG
>JAGQIY010000123.1 GCA_020430865.1 Myxococcales bacterium | reverse complement strand
AGGCCGTGGGTGGACCAGCCACGGATCGATCGTTCGCGATCACGGCGACGGACTCGGGAGACATCGTACTGGCGTGGGTTTCCGCGCTCGATCAGTCGCTCTACGCCGGCAGACTCACCGGGAGCAGCTGGAGCGTTGCGCAGGTGGATAGCTTCGGTCAGCAGGGGTCACCCGCGCTGGCGCCTGGGATCGACGGTCATGACGCGGAGCTGGTGTTTCTGCGCGGAAGCGCGATCGAGCATACCAGCCTGACCGGGACGACCTGGAGCGCGCCGATGCAGATCGCATCCGGAGCGCTGTCGTTCGTCGGGCTCGCACGAATGAAGTGGTGATCGGCGAAGCCAGGCGGCCGCAGGCCGGCGGGCGCCCGCCCACCAAGAAAGATGCCCCAACCCCCAAACGCGAAGAGGCCTGCTCTCTGAGTCCACGAACCGGCAAGACGCGGAAGCGAGGCGGCCGCAGGCCGTGGGCGGGCCGGCGGGCGCCCGCCCACCAAAGAAACCAAAGCCCGACCTGGCGAAAAGGCCTGCTCTTTGAGCAGGCCTTCGCCAATTCGGGCCGGGTCGGGGTGATAGGATTTGAACCTACAACAGCCGGCACCCAAAGCCGGCCCTCTACCAGATTGAGGTACACCCCGGAGAGGGCAGAGTTATTGTCGAGTCAGCCGGGGCGAGCAAGGGACTTTCAGCGCTTCTGTGCACTTAGGCAGGCGGGAGAGCGAGAAAATGCCCAGTGCACGCGCACCTCCGCGGCGCGCGGCTCAGTCAGGGATGGGCTCCAGCACCACTTCCAGGTGGATGGGCTCGCGGTCTGCGACGACCAGCTGGTCCCAGGGGAAGTAGCCCTCCTTCTGGACGGTGATGCGGTGTTCCCCGACAGGAAGCCGCACACCGCGCACGGCCACGAAGCCGAGCGGGCCGACATACTCCTCGTCGATGAAGACGGAAGCGTCGCGAGGTGTCTCGACCGTACGATTCATCCGTAAGGAAACAGCGGCGCGCCCGGCACCGACCCCGCACCCCGCGCCGACGGATGGAGCGATCGCCAGCGTCAGCAGCGCGGTCAGGGTCCAGAGACGCACGGTGCTCCTCACCCCCGAACCTACTCCCACTCGATGGTGGCGGGAGGTTTGCTGCTGATGTCGTAGGCGACGCGGTTGATGCCCTTCACCTCGTTGATGATGCGAGAGCTCATCGTGGCCAGCAGATCGTGGGGCAAGCGGGCCCAGTCACCGGTCATGCCGTCCGTCGAGTGGATCGCCCGGATCACGCAGGTCTCGTCGTAGGTGCGGTCGTCGCCCATCACGCCGACGGAGCGCACGGGGAGCAGCACGGCGAACGACTGCCAGATCTGGCCATACAGGCCGGCCTTGCGGATCTCCTGGTCCACGATCGCGTCCGCCTGGCGCAAGACCGCGAGCCGCGGCTCGGCTACTTCCCCGAGGCAACGCACGGCCAGCCCGGGGCCGGGGAAGGGCTGGCGCCAGACCACGTCGTGGGGCATGCCCATCGCTTCACCGACTGCGCGCACCTCGTCCTTGAACAGCTCGCGCAGCGGCTCGATCAGCGAGAGCTTCATGTGCTCCGGCAAGCCACCAACGTTGTGGTGGCTCTTGATCACGGCGCTCGGTCCCTTGACGCTGACGCTCTCGATCACGTCGGGATACAGCGTGCCTTGTACGAGATACTTCGCGTTCTTCACCTTGGCGGCGTGCTTGTCGAAGACCTCGATGAACACCCGGCCGATGATCTTGCGCTTCTGCTCGGGGTCGGTGACGCCCTCGAGCTGGCTCAGAAACTCCTCACGAGCGTCGACGCAGACCAGGTTCAGGTGGAAGTGGTCCCCCATCATCTGCTCGACGGCGCGGGCTTCGTTCTGCCTGAGCAGACCGTTGTCGACGAAGATGCAGGTGAGGCGATCGCCGAGCGCCTTGTGGCAGAGCAGCGCGGCGACGCTCGAGTCCACGCCACCGGAGAGCCCACAGATCACGTGCTCGTCGTGCGCGACCCTGGCGCGCACCGCCTCGATCGCTTCATCCACGAAGGAGCCTGGGGTCCAGGAAGGCTCGAGTCCGGCGACGTCGAACAAGAAGGCCTCGAGCAGCTCACGCCCGCGGGGCGTGTGGACCACCTCGGGGTGGAACTGGATCCCGTACAGCTTGCGCTCGGGATTGCCGATCCCCGCGTGGGGCGCGCCCGCGGAGTGCGCTAGCTGGCGGAAGCCGCCGGGCAACTGGGTCAGGCGGTCGCCGTGGCTCATCCAGACGTCGAGCTTCTCTCCCGGAGGAAACGGCTTGAAGATGCCCACGCCCTCGTCGACCTGGAGCTTCGCCGGGCCGTACTCGCGGTGGTCGCTGCCCTCGACCTTGCCCCCGAGCTGCAACGCCATGAGCTGCTGGCCGTAGCAGATCCCGAGCACCGGAACGCCGAGCTCGAAGACGCCCGGATCGCTCTTCGGGGCGTCGTCGCCGTAGACGCTGTCCGGACCGCCGCTCAGGATCACGGCGTTGGGGTTGATGGCGCGGATCTCCTCGAGCTCGAGCGTACCGGGGTGGATCTCGCAGTAGACGTGGCTCTCACGGATGCGACGCGCGATGAGCTGAGTGTACTGGGAGCCGTAGTCGAGGATCAGGACGACTTGGCGGTCGGGGTGCGCGCTGGCGTGGGTAGACGTCATGGGCACCGCGCGCCTACCACGATGCGCCGCGGCAGGAAACGGGGAGCGTCACCCCAGTCATTTGTGTCGCGTCGTGATCACGACGACGTGGCGGGCGGGGGTGAGGGAGCGCTGCAAGGCGCGGACCTCGGCCAGCGACGGCGCCTTGGACGCGAGGGGACGGCCGAGCCACAGCGCGACGAGACGAAACATGGGGTCGAATGAGCGCTCACGGTTGCGGACCTGGAAGTAGCGCTCCGCAAACTGCAGCTCGGCGCGGGTCATCGCACCCGCAGCCAGGCGCTCCAGCAGGCCACGGACCTGCGCGACCGCGTCTTCGACCCGCTCCGGTTCGGCGTGGATGGCGATGGCGAGGGCAGCGTTGCGTTCGCCTCCGAGTAGACGTGCCTCGGCGCTGGCGGCGATGCGGCGGGGTCGGAGCGCGGCCTCGAGCCAGCCACGAGGCCGGTTGAGGAGAAAGCTCGTGTACTCGCCGGCGGGGGACATGCTGCTCGCGACGGGGAGGGGGGCGACGATCCAGGCGTCGGCTTTCAGCTCTGCGTTCTTGCTGGTGCTCACGCGATACAGGCCAGGCTTCGAGACCGACGACGGCTCGACGGGGCAGCGCGCGTCCTCCTGGGCGTGAGGCCAGAGCCAGCGTTGGAGCTCGCGGCTGACCGCGGCTTCTGCGGCGGGGCTACCGCTCAGCACCGCAGCGCGCCAGGGGCCGTGGAGCAGCAGGCTGCGCCGCGTCGTGGCGACGCTCGAGTTCAGGCGGTTCATGCTGGACCAGGATCCCCGAGGATCCAGCCACGAGGGATGCTCGCCAGCGAACGCGGTGAACGCGGTCTGCCAACCGGGATCCGGCGTTCCCCCCAGCTGTCCGAGCAGCGTCTCCCGGGCCTCCACGGTCCAGCGGGCATCGAGCGGCTGCGTGACTGCCGCGCCCAGCGCGGCCGCGGCGCGGGAGTAGACGTCGTCTTCGGGACCACTGCGATGCGCCGTGACCAGGACTCCGACGCCGTGGCCGGTGACCCACGGCTCGAAGTGGAGATCGGCGCTGCGTTCTCGGTTTGCGCTCTCGGCGACGGTGGTCGCCCAGAGCGCTGCGCTGCCCGCGCTGCCTCGATCTTCGTCCGTCGGAGCACAGGGGTTCGCGAGCAAGATGTGGACGCCGGCGCTCGCCTGCTCGAGGCGAGATAGGGACTCGAGCGCCGGCGTCCTCGATCGATTCCGTGCGGATTGGAGTGTGGCGTCGTCCAGCTTCTGCTCCGCGGCGTCATACAGCGGCGGCTGGTAGGCGACGAAGGAGACCGGGGCCACCTTGGCCGTTTCGCGTCCACTCAGCGCTCGCCAGGCGGCGCGGGCGGCGACCTCACGCGGGTCCGCCGGCTGGAGCACGCTCTCGTCCAGGCTCCAGCGTTCGTCAGCGGTGTCGGCGAGCGCCTGATTCAGCTCGTCCTCGAGCACCAGGCTGAGCTCCGCGGGGCCTACCTCCGCAGTCGTTTCCACAGGGATCGACGCGGCGAGGCAGCCGCCGCGTGGTCGAGTCGTTCCCACGATCCGATCGGGCGCTTCGACGCCCAGGGCGGCGAGGCGCGCCCGGAGGCGGGAGTTGGGCGTCTGAAGGCGTTCCGCCGCCTGAACGGCCTTCGCGCCGTCAGGCACTCGCAACGCTACGCTGAGCACGCCCCGCGCCGCAGGATCCCCCACCAGGCGCTGAGAGCGTGCTGGCCAGGGGTCGCTGGGCTGCGCCGTCGAGTCGACGCTCGGCAACGCGGCGTGGGCCGCGCGCCCCTGGTTCAACACCGGGCTCGGTCCCACGATGGCCAGCGAGCTGAAGGCCGGCGCGGAAACCTGGGCACGCCAGCCCTCGAGGGTTCGTGCGCCGCTCGGGCCGCCGAACTCTGGCACGGGTCGATCGCTGGCCACGGCCAGCTCGCCGGTGCAGCCGCTGAGCAGCGCCGCCAGGTCGTCGCGATGAGAGCCGAGACCGGCGAGACGCTGCTGAACACTGGGTAGCGCCGGATCCCCGGCGGTCACCGGGGTCTGCAACGCCCCGTGGGCGTCGCGCACGAAGCGCGCAGCGGCCGCCGGATCGGCGATGGGAGTCGTCACGACGAAGCCGACGCTCAGCACCTCCAGGCGCGCCTCCGTGAAGCCGCGCGCGCGTAGCCGCGACTCGACCAGCGCGCCCAGCGCTGCGGAGGCCTCCGCGCCGAGATCGTGGGCGACACCCAGGGCGGCGGTCGAGCTTGGCGCTGCGAAGCGCTCGATCAGCGACAAGCGCGGACGGTCCGGCGACTCCTCGATCTGGATCCCGCTGTGGGGCGACGGCGCGCTCGCCGCTGGTGTATCCCCGCCCTTGCCGAACAGCCCGCAGCCGGAGCAAGCCAAGGCGAGCAGGAGCAGGGGTCTTGCCGCGACCTCGAATCTCGCCGCACTTGTTCCTCGGAAGGGCACCGCGGGCCTCTATAGCAAAGCCGCGCCGGATTTCAGTTCTTTGCTTTCGGGTTCGCCGGCCGATGGGGCACTGGATACCCGCGTTCGGAGACGATCTCGTCCTTCTCGATCAGCCAAACGACCCTGCCTTCGCCGCCAACACTGACGCCTCGGATCTTCGTCCCACGCTTGAGCTGTTTGGCTTCGTCCGCCGGGAATTTCAGGGGTTTCACGTTCTCGTGCATCACTGTCTTGGGCCGCGTGTTGCAGTGAGTTTCGTACTCGAGGCGGCCGTCGGAGCTGATCCGCTGGATGCGACCGGTCTTGTAGCAGCCGTAGTACTCGAAGGTTTCGACCGGCGTCTTCTTGAAGGAAACGACGACACCATCGCCGTCGGGCTTGATGCCATCGACCACCTCCTGGAAGGGAAACGCCTCTCGCTTCTTGTCCAAGAGCTTCTCGTACTCCGGGATGTCGGTCTCGCTAGGTACCTTGAGATCGCCCGGGGTGAAGTCGATGAACTCACGTCCCGCTCGCGCCTTGGCCGTTGCATCATCGAGCCCAGCGTCTTTTGCCTTGCGGAATTTTTCTTTGGCGCTGCGGAACTCGTTCAGCAGGGAGAGCTGCGCGTAGTACACCTCGGCCGCGAGGGTCTCCGGGAAGGGCTCTTGGTTGCGGAAGTCCCGGCGGAACACGCGACGTTCGGCGGCCAAGCTGGCGGCGTCCTGTGCCAAGGCGTACTGGAGCGCGATTTCACGGGTCAGCCGCGCGAACAGCGGGTCCTTGATGTAGTCGTCCTTGGACGACTCGACGACCTTCGCTCTCAGGACTCTCAGGTCCTGCAGGAGGCCAGGATCGCCTCCTTGGGAGGAGGCGGCTTCCTTGATGCGGTCAGCGTAGCTGTCCAGTGTCGCCCAGTTGTCCGCCTGGGCCTCGAACTGAGTCTGACGACGGGCCTGGACCTGCTTCGGAACGTCGACGAGCAGCTCCTTGTAGGCTCCCTCGAGCTGGTTCGTCTCGTGGGTGAAGTAGGATTTGGCCTCACGGAAGTTCGTCAGGAAGGCCTGCCTGGCGTCTTCCGGGACTTGGACCGAGGCGAGCGCCTTGGTGAGTTGGGAGTCGTCCAGCGGGCCCACCAAGAGCGCGATGAGTGCGGGTGCGGTCCGCCCGCCCATGTGGACTCCGCCCCCTCCGTGGAGGCTGTAGTGCTCGTTGATCGCCGTTGCCGCCAGGAGGATCGGGTCCGAGCTTCGATCGTCGTAGGTGTCGTAGTAGTCGATGAAGCGGACGGCTGCGATCTTGGGCTCCTGTTCCTGCCCGCGATACTCGCTGCGGGAACATGTGGCCAGGAGCACCTGGGAGGCAGCGCTCTCGTCGGTCTGACGCTCGTGCCGCTCTCGGCTCTCGTCAGGTGTGTACAGGACCTGATAGCACTCGGGACCGTCGTAGCGGGCTGCGCGGTTCCGGGAGGCTTCGGTCTCCGTCCCTGCGCTCGCTGGCTTGATGGTCACGATACCGCAGGCACCGAGCCAGAGCGTAAGCCCCGCTAGCACGAGAGACCCAACGTGTGTCCTCACCCCCAGACCCCGATCCGAATGCCTCGATTGGGATCGCATCCCTCTGTTGCTCGCGCTCACTACTTCGACTCCTTCGACCAGCGCCCGTAGCCGGGCTCAGGACGCACGGTCCTGCCCGTTCCTACTGCCAAGGTGAGACGAAGCCAACGGATAACAGGGATGCCCTGGAACGAACGCTTCAGACCGCCCGCCTCACGGTTCGAGACGCTGGTACGCGACGCGGACCCCGAGGCTTCCCGCGTTTCCGTACAGGAATGGTCAGGCAGCGAGCGCCTGCTCCTGGAGCAGGGCGGCGAGGCGGTTACGGATCTTGTGCTTCTTGCTGTAGACCGTCTTCACGCTGATCTGCATGGTGTCGGCGATCTGTTCGGGCTCCAGGCCCTCACCGTAGTAGAGCGTGATGAACTGGCGGTCCTTCTCGCTGAACTGCTCGAGGAGCTGGCTCACGATGGTCGCGCGCTGGCGCATCAGCAGCGTCTCGAAGGGATCCGGGGTATCGCTGGTGAGCGACTCGGCTTCGCTGAGGCAGCCGCGCTTGGGCTCGCGCTTGAGGCTCCGCAGGTGGTCGTAAGCCGTGTGGATGGCCAGCATGCCGATCCAGCTACCGAGCTTGTTACCGCGACCCGGCTCGAAGCTCCGGAGCTTGCGCTTGTCCTTCGCCAGCAGGCTGAGGCACAGCATGGCGTAGATCTCCCGGATGTCATCGGGGCCGACCACCGCGCTGAAGCGGGCAGTGACGCGGGTGATGCAGCGATAGATGAGGCGCGAGTAGCGGGTGTTGAACTCCTGCCAGGCGCGCGGGTCGTCCTGCATCAAGCCTTCGAGGAGGATCCGCTCCTGCTCCAGCTCCGCCGGGTCTTGGCGGCCTCGGGTGGCGGCGCTGGTGGGCTGGGCTTGGGCTACGCTTTCCGTCTGCATGCGGAGCCTTGGAGCACGCCGCGTGCCAAGCAATTCGAACGTATTTTCAGTCACTTAGCCGTGTAACACCCCGTGTAACAGCGTAACCCGGTGGCGTAACCTCGTTACGCGGGGGGTTAGGTATACGGGGCTGGCTCCTTCGGCTTCCCCCGGTGGGGAAGCTCGGCTTTCGGGCGGTTCGAGGCGGGCGCAGCCAACGGCCATTCGGAGCGGACGAAACGTGCTAGCGTCGCCCCGTGCCGGCTCGCGTCAAAGCAGCGCTGTTCCTCGCCTGGTCGCTGATCGTGACCCTGCTGCGGCGGCTATTCGGCTCGAAGGAGAACCTCGGCATCGCGCTGTTCAAGGAGAACTACGGACCGGACCGCCTGCCACCCGTGACGCCCGAAGAACGGGAGAACTTCGCAGACTTCGGTGGCTGCATCGCTTGTGGTCTGTGCGACCGCGGAGAAGCCGAGCGCATCGCGGCGTCGAAGGGGGAGTACCGCGGGGTGATGCACTTGATGCTCGGCGGGTCTCGCAGCATGCCGGACTACACCGCCGCCGCCTTGAGCTTCCGGCATGTTCCGGACGACGTCTTGCGGAAGAAGGAAGCGGCGTGCCCCACCCGAGTGCCGATGCGAGCCATCTCCCGCTTCGTGCGCGAGAAGGCGGCGGAAGAGCGGCGTTTGAGCGGCGAAAGCGCGGCCGAGCAGGCGGCCGAGTAGCCTGCCTTACGCAGTCTGCGTAACTCGCCACACACCTCGTGGCGCGCGAGTCCCGCGAGATCCGGGCGAATAGTGGCCACTTGCGCACGATTGCGGGGTCACACGACGGCCTTGCCTGTAGTACAGCGCGGTTCCGATGACCGACACGAAGAAGGTTGCGCTGCCCCCGCTGAGCGGTTGGGCGTTGATCCTCGGAGCTTCGAGCGGCTTTGGTGCGGCGGTGAGCCGTGCGCTGGCGCGCGCCGGGGTGAACATCATCGGCGTGCACCTCGATCGGCGGGCGACCCTGTCCAACGTCGAGGAGCTCACGGCGGAAATCAAAGAGCTGGGGCGAGAAGCCTGGTTCTACAACGTGAACGCCGCGGACGCGGGCAAGCGCGCGGAAGTGCTGGACGACGTGAAGAAGCGCTTCGAGGAGCGCGGCAAAGGCGAGCAGATCCGCGTGCTGCTTCACTCCCTAGCCTTCGGCACGCTGCGGCCATTCGTCGATCAGAACCCGAAGGAGCAGCTCACCGAGAAGCAGATGGACATGACGCTCAACGTCATGGCTCACAGCCTCGTGTACTGGACTCAGGACGTGCTGGGGCGCGATCTGATGAGCGACGAGGGGCGCATCTTCGCCATGACGAGCAACGGCTCTCGGGAGACCTGGGGCGGCTACGGCGCGGTCAGCGCTGCCAAGAGCGCCCTCGAGTCTCATTGCCGTCAGCTCGCCGCGGAACTAGCTCCGCGCGGAATCACCGCAAACGCGCTGTGCGCAGGCGTCACGGACACGCCAGCGCTGAAGAAGATCCCCAACAACGACAAGATCGCCGAGGTCGCCATCCGCAAGGTGCCGACGCATCGCCTGACGCTGCCCGAGGACGTCGCCAACTGCATCGTCGCGCTGGCGCAGCCTTGTACCTACTGGATGACCGCCAACGTGATCTTCATCGACGGCGGCGAGGCCCACTGCGGCTAGCCGTTTCCAGGGACACCGGCGTCGCTCTTATTTTTGGGGGGGGTGAGGGGGAACTAGCGTCGCCCAACCACGCTCAGCCGGGGCGCCGCACCGAAGGCCGCCAGGTGCCCGCTCTCCTCCGCCACGTAGACGTCGCAGCGCTCATCCACTCGCAGCAAGTCCGGGATCAAGTCGGTGGGGACGCTGCCAATGACCTCACCATCCCGAGGCCGCACCACGTGGACCTCGTGCTGAGGCACGAACAGCGCGCCGCTGCGCAGCACCGGCTCGAGGCGCCGCGGCTGATCGGCGTCGAGGGAGCGCGAGAACACGTGGTTGTAGCGGATGGTGCCGGTCTCCGCGTCGAGGCAGAAGAAGGTGCCCGCGTCGCTGTTGATCATGAGCGCGTCATCGACGGCGAGCCATGAGGCGGTGGGCGAGCTGAGCCCCGGCGCGTGCTCCCACAGCGCCGCGCCGGTCTCGCGGTGGAAGGCCCGGGCACCGGAGCCGCGCTTGTCCCGCACCGGCACGACCACGACTTCCTGCGTCACGAGTGGGGCTTGCCCTGGCGCCTGGCGCTCTTCGATGTCCGCGCTCCACAGCTGACGCCCCGTCCACGGGTCCAGTCGGTGCAGGCGACAGGGACCGCCGGGCGCGGCGCTCAGGGCGAAGGCCGAGTCGCTGTCGATGGTCAGATCCGCATGGAAAGGCATGCGATCGCGGATGCGCCACACCACCTCGCCAGTGCTCACGTCCAGCGCGAACAGGCTCGAGTCGCCGCCTCCTGCTAGCAGCAGCTTCCCGGCGCGCCGCATGCGATAGGCGCCCGGCCGGCGCGCGGTGTGCCGCCAGCGCACCTCACCGCTCACCAGATCGATCGCGGTGATCTGACGATCGCCCTCGGCGAGCACCAGGAGCTTCGGCAGGCCGGGCGTGTGCACCACCGCGCCCGACGCGCCGCTCGGCACGCGCGGCAGCAGGTGACGCGTGAAGCGCGTCTCACCGCTCTCCAGATCCAGGACGTCCACGCGACCATCGGGATGAATCCGCGCGAGGCCCAGCGGCGTCACGACGCACGCGGCGCGCTGGCTGCGCAGCCGCCAAAGCACGAGCCCGCTCTGGCGGTCGATGCAAGCGGTCTCTCGCGCCGCCCCGACCAGCAGGCGATCGCCGCAGAGAAAGGTCGCACGCAGGTCGATGCCGGGCACCGTGGCGACCCAGCGCGGCATGAAGCGCATCTTGCCGCCGTGCTCCCACATGCCGCTGGCGCCGCGAGTGGCGCGGCGAGCACCAAAGCTCGCGTAGCTCTCTGGCTCGGGGTTGGTGACGCTGTCGTCGCACAGCGCGTCCTCCAGGCGCTCCTGCAGGGCGCCCACTGCGGAAGACAGCGCGATCAGGCGCAGGTTCTTGCTCTGGGATGCGTCCTTCTCGATGAAGGTGTCGAGCAAGGCGCGGGTGAAGCGCGCGATGCCATCGACCATCCCGGGCGCGGACAGCTCCGGGAAGGTGATCTTCGGGGAATCCGGGTTGGAGTCGGCCGCGCTCAGGCTGAGGGCGACCGGGGACTCCCCGGGACCCCGGCGGAAGCCGAGGCGTGCCCCGCCGACGTCGAAGCGCCGGAACAGCGGACGCGCCGAGCGCCAGGACTCGAGCAGGTCATCGGCGAGCCCCACCAGGCGCTCCGCCACGAGGAACAGGTGCACGCCGCTCAGCCGAGCCGTCTTGCCGTGCGCCGAGACCTCGAAGGTACCGAGGGTCAGCAAGCTGTGCAGATCCGCGCGCTCGACGTGGGGGCA
Organism: Myxococcales bacterium; assembly: GCA_020430865.1. The sequence continues at coordinate 399 of JAGQIY010000123.1, read as the reverse complement.
GTCCGCTTCGGCGCCTTGGGGCATGCGAAACTGCGCCGAAGCCGCCAGGCCCAGGGCGTCCTGGGTCTTCACTCGCACCCGCGCAGGAACTCGCTCGGCGCCGAAGCCCTTGCTGCTCGGTAGCGCCCGTTCCAGCAGGCTCTTGGCCGAGCGTACGGATGCGACCACTCCCGTGGGGGTCTTGGGCGCTGGAGTGACGTCACTGAGCGCTCGCAGCACGCCCTGGCGCAGCGCCGTGAGGCTGACCTTGCGCTCGAACACCGCGACCTCGGGCTGAGGCCCGTTGCGGAAGACGGTGAGCAGCACTTGCTCGGCGACGCGCTCCAGGCCGAGCTCCCAAGCCTCGTCGTCAGCGTAGAGGCCAAGCGTCGCCCGGCTTCTGCGGCCGGCCGCCAGGCT
>JAGQIY010001165.1 GCA_020430865.1 Myxococcales bacterium | reverse complement strand
CGCACGGGGTCTCCTCGCGCCGCCAGTGTCCTCCTCCCACTGGCGCGGGAGTCCGATGACCTGGGCCTTCGAGTCGCGGCCATCGAGAGCCTCGGCATGCTCGGGCACGCGAAGGCGGACCAGGTGCTGCTGGACGCCCTCGGCGACGAGCACGGCTCGGTACGCCTGGCCGCTGCGGTCGCCCTCAGCCGAGTTGCCACAGGGAAAATTTCCGGGAAGCTGCTGAACCTCTTCGAGCAGGGCGCCGAGCAGGACCGTAGCGCGCTGGCGCTGGCCCTCGGCGGCGCTCTGGAGCGCACCAAAGACACCGCGCTGATCGACCGAGCCTTCGCGGCCCTGAGCCGAACGCGAGGCGCGGAGCGCGACGCTTTGCTGGAGGCGCTGGCGCGCAACACCGCTCCGGGGACGACCGAGCGCCTGTCGAAGCTGGCCAAGAACGCTGCGGGCGTGGACCGCGCGAAGCTTGCCGAGGTGCTGAGCCGTCACCCGGCCGCGCGCGCCAGCCTGCTCGGGCTGAGCGCGGATCCCGACCCTGCCGTGCGCGCCAGCGCGGTTTGGTCGCTGGGAAGCGTGGCCGAAGCGGGTGACGCAGACGCCCTTTGGAAGGCGCTCGGAGATCCCGACCCTGCGGTCGCCGCGAACGCGGTTGGTGCGTTTGCCCGCCTCGCGAGCCGCACCAAGGTCGTCGCGCAGTCCAAGCTCTGCTCCGCTCTGAAGGACGGACGTGGCTACGTGCGCGCGAACGCCCTGGCCGGGCTACGCCTGCTTGGTGAGCGCTGTCCAGGAAGCCCTGAGGGCGCGTTGCTGCTGAGTGATCCGTCGGACGTGGTGCGAGCGAAGGCCGCCAGTTTGCTCCAGGCGGTCAAGACCACCCCCGAGGATCGTCGTGCTCTGGGCAGCTGCGAGAGTGGAGATCCCAGCAGTCAAGTGGCCGTAGCGTGCGAGTCCGAGCCAGACGCGATCCCATCGACGTCCGAGCCGGTGACCGTCTTCGTGGTGCCTCTCGGGCAGAGCAAACCGGCGGCCCGTGCGCCGTTCACGCTGATTCGTGCCGACGGGCTGATGCGCATGGGGATCAGCGATCGCCGGGGTGCAGTGTACGAGTACGCAGCGCCTCGGGGCTACGTCGAGCTGGGCGTTCCCGTCGCGCTGGCGAAGTAGCGGGCGCTGGCGAAGCTAGCGGGCGCTGGCGAAGAGCGTCCGCGCTGTGCGGTCCATCTGGCAGTCGAGCACCTTCGGAGGTCGACTGGCCGAAAGCAAGCGAGCCCCACACGTGGAACGTGTGGGGCTCGAGGGGGCGTGCCAGAATCCAGCGTTGCCGTGAGGAAACTCAGCCAGCGCGACAGCGCATGGCGCACATCAGGTCACCAGGCGGACAGTTACAGGTCTTCTTCTTCGGCTTGGTCGTGGCCGCGGGCTTGGGTGGGGTGGGCTTGCTGGTGGTCGCCGGCTTGCTCGCGGGGGTCGAGGGTGCAGCCGGCTTGCTCGCCGGTTTGCTCGCGACACCGCCCGAGGCTGGCTTGGCCGCCGCCGCTGCTGCAGTGGCTGCCGGCTCTTCCTTGGGAGCCTCCTTCTCCGGCTCCGCCGTTCCGGTGGCGGGAGCCTCTGCGGTGACCGTCGGGGTGGGCGCGGGGGCCGCCGTCTCTTCCGGCTTGGCCGTTGCGGTGTCCGCGGCGGCCGTGGGCTGAGCGGCAGGGGTGGGCGTCTCCTTGCTTCCCCCAGAGGCGAACACGATGGCTCCAGCGATCACGATGGCGGCCATGGCGATACCAGCACCGATGTAGAGCCCGCTGCGGCTCTTGGCCTGCGGCTCGGGAGCGGCGCTGGGAGCGACGGTGGGTTCCATGCCGCCGCCCAGGGGCGCGCCCAGACCGAGCGGGGCGCCGAAGCCCAAGGGTGACGACCCCATCAGGGGGTTGTCAGCCGGCTTGTCGGTCGAGGTCTGGGAGGTGAGGGCTTTGAGGTCGATCAGACCGGAGTCTTCCTTGACCGACGACTTCCCACCGCCGCCGCCGCCGCCGCCAGGAGCCTGGTCAGCTGCGGAGGTCAGGGCGCTCAGCGAGAACAGCACGCTGGACTCGTTGCGGTCGCCGGTTGCCGAGCCCGCTGCGGGCGCGGGCGCTCGGGCTTCGTCCGGCGGCGCGCTCGTGGTGACGTCTTCCTCGCTGCCCGCGGAGTCGAACCCCCCGAAGAGGTCGGCCGTCCCCGCGGAAGCGGCAGCCTTGGGCGCGCTATCGTTCGCCCAGGGGCTCGCGCTCGCGCCAGTGTCGAACGGACTGCTTGGTGCACTCACCGCAGGCGCCGACGCCGAAGGCGCGGGGGCTTCACTCGCGGCGTGGAGCGCGGACACCACGGCGTCCACCTCGCCGAGCGGGCGCCAGTCGTCCATGCCGTCCGCCCAGACGTAGGTGTCTGCGGTGACCTCGCCAGCGTTGTATGACGCGACCAGCTGGTCGAGGGTCATGCTGCGTTGGTCGTTGTCGCCGAAGTCCACCGAGTACTCGCCGGGCGCCGGTCCAGCCTCGGCGTCGGACGGCGCGTCGCCTCCAGCGTCGGGTGCGGCGTCGGCTGCGTAGACGTTGGCGGGGTCGACCTTGCCGTCGATCACGATCGTCGTCCCGCACTTACGGCAGCGGATCTTGGCGAGGCGGTCAGCGACCTTCTCGTCGGCGATTGAGTACTTCGCGCTACAGGAGGGACAGGTGATCTTCACGTTGATCCTTCTCGTGTTTTGGGACCTGGGGGGCTTCCCGGGATCCTAGGGCCAGCGAGCTCCGAAGACCGGAGCGGGTGAGACTAAGCGCGCGAGGCGCGAACCAAAGAAACGACCGTTGGGTCTCTCGAACGCGAGGTTCGAGTTGGCTCTGGGAGCCGTCCTATACCAGCTCTGGATATTACCAGCGGCTAGTGGGTCTTTGCAGGTTACGTACGAGGATTTCTGAGGGTCTGGAGATATCTGCAGCGACTTCTTGAAGTGACGCATCTCGGCGCCGGCGACCGGGTACAGCGGTACGCCGTCCACGGAGCGCCCGAGGCAGAGCTGGAGCCTCGAGGGAGAGGCGGGAGGCTGCAGGGGGAGGCAACATCGCAGGGGGAAGCAACATCGGGTGGTTCTCGCTCCGAACACGGGAACGAACACCTTTGGCGGCGTGCTCGGGAGCACTCACCAAACGCTGGTCTTGTATCACCAATGGCCGGGCATTCCATCCTGCCTGCAACGTGCGGGGGGCGCGATCCGTGGAATTTTTCCGCGGAATGTGCGGAGGAGTGGTACACCGCTCGGCGTCGAGCGGATTTTTCCTGCGGGAGCGGCAGCGAGAGACAGGCTGAGCCCGGAACACTCATGCTCTGACCAGTGTGAGCGCGTCAGCTTGGGCGCTGGCTGCATTTTTTTGGCGCAGGGCCCACTTGCCCAGCACCGGCGCTCGGCGACAGGCTCCCGCCGGCGTAGTCTGGCGTTCCAGCTCGAGCCCGACGGCTCGAGGCATCGGACTCCAGCGTCCACCGTGGTGGACCTCACCCCCAAACCAAGAAAACGAACATGCAAGTCACCAAGCAGGAGCACGAGGGGCGAGGGCGCTTGCCCCTGCCGCTGCCGTCGCCCGCCGTCGATCGAGTCGCGGTCGAGGCGCGAGCCGCGGCGCTCGCGAAGCGCTCCATCAAGAAGCAGGCGAAACGCCAGGGCCTCGAGCTCAGCATTTCGATGATGGATCTCACGACCCTCGAGGGGTCGGACACTCCTGGCAAGGTGCAGGCGCTTTGCCGCAAGGCACTGCTGCCCGACGCGAGCCGCCCCAGCTTGGGCCCGGTCGCTGCAGTGTGCGTGTATCCCCAGCTGGTCGGCGTCGCCAAGAAGGCGCTTGGAGACTCCGGGGTCAACGTCGCCAGTGTGGCGACGGCTTTTCCGAGTGGATTGAGTGCGCTGGACGTGCGCCTCGACGACACGCGTCGCGCGATCGGCGACGGCGCGGACGAGATCGATATGGTGATCGATCGTGGCGCCTTCCTGCGTGGCGAGTTCAATCAGGTGTCGGACGCGATCGCTGCCGTCAAGCAGGTGTGCGGCGACGTGCACCTGAAGGTGATCCTGGAGACGGGCGAGCTAGGCTCCTACGACAACGTGCGGCACGCCAGCGACCTGGCGCTCGCCGCAGGTACCGACTTCATCAAGACGTCCACCGGGAAGATCGAGCCAGCGGCCACGCCGCCTGTCACCCTGGTG
>JAGQIY010001164.1 GCA_020430865.1 Myxococcales bacterium | reverse complement strand
TGGGCACGCTCGTGCGCCTCGTCGGCCGGCGCTAGTCGCACCCCGCGGAAACGCGGCGTCGCCTTCGGTCGCTTCGGGGGCAGCGCCGCGTTGAGCGGCTGGGACGCCAATCCGAAGGGCTCTCGGTTCCCGGCAAACGTGGCTCAGCCCGGGCTGAAGAGACGTGCTCGCGTGTTAGGCTGCCTGGCCGATGCCGCTCCGATTCTTCAACGCGTTTCCGCCAGACTGGTCGGAGGGTGCCAACGATGGGCACCGCTATGAGCTGCGCTTCGAACAGCCGCCGACCAGCGCACAGGTGGCTGCGATCGCAAACTGCTTCGAGCGCACCCTGGCGAGTGGCCCGGCGAACCCCGCTGAAAAGGAGTGGCTCTGGAGCGGGCCCTTTGCGCTGTTCTGGATAGGCGAGCGCTGGTTGAAATCGCGTCCCGCGTTCTCCCAGGTGTGGGAACTCGCGAAAGCGATCGATCGCATCGCGCCGCTGCAGCACGCCGCACACCTCGGCGCCCGTGAGACCAACTACTGGCCCCCCGGCCCGGTGCCGCCACCAGGACTCGATGGGCGCAAGGTCGAGCCCAGCTGGCCAGAGCTCGCGCCGAATTCTGACTTCGAAGAGGCCCGCAAGGCCGCACGAGCGGCGGTGGCGCACGAGCGTGCGTTCAAGGGCGCGCAGAACTCCGGCCTCGAGCTGGTTCCCCTAGAGCAGAGCCAAGACGGCGACCAAGAGCAAGAGCGAGACTGGGGTGCCCTGAACGTCCCTTCGCCCCGAAGCGAACAGAGGCCACAAGGGAAGTACACCACGCTGTGGCTCTTCGACGGCGACCACCCGCTGTTGGAGAGCGCGCGGCCCTGCGCGCGCGTCTTCAAGGACAACAAGCCGAAAGGCATCGCGTTTCTCGACGACGACGGCTCACGCCGTGAGGTGACGGGACTGCCGGAGAACCCGTACTACCTCGTCGTGGAAGTCCATGGGAGTGGTGGTCATGCGTTGGCCCTGGTCGGTCGCCATATTTACCATGTGGATTTCACGACGAGCGCCGCGCGCCTCGCTTGGGTGTCGGACGCTGGGGCGGTTTCAGTCGCAGCCCTGGGCGACCTCTGGGCAGTACGCAACGCAGCTGGCATCTACGTGTTCGACTTCACTCAGGACAAGCCCGAACCGCTCGCTCAACTGCGAAAGAAGGGCGGTTGGTCCGGCATGGCGTCAAGTCTCGCCACCGTAGTCCCTGGCGCGGTGCTCGCCGCGGGTCATTTCCGCAAGGACATGAGCTTCATTGGCTACCACGAGGGCAAGCTGAAGGCGCTCGCGACCTTGAAGGGGGAGTATTCAGGGCGGAGTGCGCTAGAAGACGGGATGATCGTCATCGACACCGCGATGACTCGCGAGCGCTTCGCTGTGCGTGGCGTGGAGGAACTGTTCCTGAACTGGGTGAAGCTCAAGCCGGCGAAAGCGAAGCCGAAGACGATCACGGAGGAGGCACCGTCGAAGGGGAAGACAGCCTCAAAGAAGCTAAGAATAGCCCTCGCGCCGTTGGAGATGAC
>JAGQIY010001163.1 GCA_020430865.1 Myxococcales bacterium | reverse complement strand
CCTGCACGGTGGCGGCTTCGTCTCCGGCGCGGGCAGCTCGCCGCTCTACGAAGCCAGCCGCATTGCCCGACGCGGAGACGTCGTCGTCGTGACCCTGAACTATCGCCTGGGCGCGCTGGGCTTCCTCGCCACCGCGGAGCTCCGCGCGGAGAGCCCGGACGGATCCGTGGGGAACTATGGGCTGCTCGATCAGCGGGCGGCGCTCGGCTGGATCCACGACAACATCGCGGTCTTCGGCGGCGATCCGACGAACGTGACGCTATTCGGCCAGTCCTCGGGAAGCGTCGCCATCTGCGCACAGCTGGCGATGGCGGGAAGTCGGGACTTGGTCGCCAGGGCAATCCTCCAGAGCGGCGGCGGCTGCGCCGACGTTCGACTGCTCGAGGACGATCCAGTGACCCCTGGTGGCACACTGGGGCTCGGGGAGTCCTTCGTCCGAGCAACCCCATGCGCCGACGCCCAGAGCCCCGTCGAGTGCTTGCGTCGCTTGCCGCTCGGCGATTTGCTCGAGGCACAGCAGCAGGTACCCGCCAACCTGTTCGGCAACCGCTCCCTGGGGCCCAGCGTCGACGGGGTGCTGCTGCCCGCGCAGCCCATCGAAGTACTCGAAGACGCGCCCGAGGCGAGACCGCTGCTCACCGGGAGCATGTCCCGGGAGTTCGCGCTGTTCGTGGTCGGTGGCGTCGTCAAGGCCGAAACCGAGGCGGACTACCACCAGCTGACGCTCGGGCTGACCGGTGACGCAAAGAGGGCAGCCGACCTCGAGTCGGTGTTCCCGCTCTCCGATTTCGATTCCGTGCGGGAAGCGGTGGTGACCCTGGGGAGCGAGGCCGTCTACGCCTGCCCAGCGCGCGCCCTGGCGGCGTTCACCGCCAGCCGCGGGGCGCCCGCGTTCAACTACGAGATGCGCGCCTCCGTCGGTGGTCTGGCCGGCGCAGTTGGTCCAGCGCACGGCCTGGACGTGCCATTCGTCTTTGGCACGCTGGACGCAAGCAGCCTGCTCACCTACGACGAGCAGGACCGCGCGCTCTCCGACACGATGATCGAACTCTGGACCCACTTCGCGACCAACTCGGCGCCCGACACCAGCTCAGGCTGGGAGCCGATCCGTCGGGGCACGCTCGTGCTCGAAGAGCAAGGTGTCCGCATGGTCGAGGATCCCAGCGCCGGGCGCTGCGCAAAGCTCGAGCAGCTTGGATTGGTACCTCTATAGGCTCTGATGCGGAGTCCGGAGCGCGGGGAGTCATGACGAGCGGAGCAGAGACCGGCCTGCTGCGCCGCAGCGCGCGCCCGGCGGTCGCCGCGGTGCTCTTGATCGCGCTGATCAGCCTGCCCTTCGTGCTGCTGGGCGAGCAACGCACCCTGCAGTGGACCCGACAGCTGGTTGAGTCGGCGGGGGCCGCGCTGGTGGTCGCGCTGGTGAGCTTGCTGGCCCTGGACGTCGTCCTGCCAGTGCCGTCGAGCTGGGTAGCGACGCTGAGCGGCGCTTCTTTCGGCTTCTGGGCAGGCTTGACCGTCAACTGGCTGGGGCTGAACCTGGGCTCGGCGCTCGGCTACTCGCTGGGCCGCCGCGTGGGACGAGTCGGCGCAATTCGTATCCTCGGGGAATCCAATCTGGCACGAGTTTCAGCGAGCTTCGAGCGCTACGGATCGTGGAGCATCCCGATCTTGCGCGGAGTCCCTGTGCTCGCCGAAGCTAGCCTGATCGTCGCGGGCAGCCTGCGACTGCCCGCCTCACGCTACTGGGCGGCGTGCCTCAGCTCCAACCTGGGAGTCGCGGCGGTGTACGCCTGGGCTGGCGCGATGGCTCTGAACGGGGCGAGCTGGGTCTGGGTGTTCCTCGGCTCGACACTGCTGCCGGCCGTTCTGTGGTTGCTGGCGCACGCGCGCCGCCCCAGGGCTGTGCCGAGGCACTAGCAACGATCAAGACCCGAGAGAATCGGCGTCTGCCGCGAGCCGCTCCAGTGACTCTCGAGAAAGCTCCCGCTCATCGTCGTAGGCGATGCCCACGACCGCGCGCACCGCGCCGTCCGCGGCGAACACGGGCAATGCCGCCGCGGCCTTTGCCCCTACCGCGGCAGCACCGGGGCGCACATCGGCCGAGGGCGCCTGCAGGTTGCAGGTGGTCACCGGCGCCTTACGCTCCCAGGCCAGCCCGGCCATACCCTTACCGCAGGGAATCACCCGAGTCGCCGCGACCACCGGAGGCGGCAGCGCCACCGCGGCGCGCATCTGCAGCAGATCTGCTTCTACCTCGTGCACACTACCGGCGACACCACCGTTCCGGGCCAGGTAGGCCTCGAGCCACTGCTGCGGGTCGTTCATGAAGCCAGGCTACTCCGGACGGGCGGCACTTGCGAGCGCTTCACCCGAGCGGGCTCCACGGAAACGAGCGCCGGCTAGCGCGCCACGAGATCTCGGAGCAGCGCCTGAGCGCGCGCCACGAGCGGCTCTGCCTTGGTCGTCGCCTGAGCGCGTGTTCTCGCGTTGGAATCTCCTTGGCGCGGGGAGTCGGCCGTATCGGGCGCGGAGTCAGGGAGCTCTCTCAGCGCTGCCTCGAGAGTGCCCCGAGCAGCATCGAGGTCTCCAGATGCAGCCTGCAGCCTGGCCAGCGCGGTCGCCGCCGTTAGCGTGAAGGCGGGCGCGCCGCGCTGCCGCGCGAGGTCGACCGCCTCTGCCAGCTGGCCGACAGCTTCGTCGCTGCCCGCGCCTTGGAGCAACTCCCCACGCCAACGCAGGAGCTCGCTCTCGAAGGCCAGCTCCTGGCGGGAGCGTGCGGAGTCGAGCACCATCTCGATGAAGTTCAGGCCATCTCGGAAGGCACGCACGCGGAGGTGACCTTCGGCTATCATCGTGCCGTAGAACGACCCCGCCAGGCCGGCCCCCATGCTCTGCCAGCCACCCCAAGCCGCCATCATCTCCGCGAGAGCTTGCACCGGCGCGGCCTCCAACGCGGCCCAGCCAGACAGCATCTGACCGGTCGTGCGGTAGATGGGGAACTCGCCGGCGAGCCGCAGCAACTCCTCACCGCGAACTCCAGCGTTCTCGCGTTCTCCGAGGATCTGGCTCGTGATGCCCTGGATCTGTCGCGCGATCGCGCGGCTGAAGTCGTGGTTCATCGCGTCGGCCATGCCCCAGGCCTCGTCGCCTCGAGCGCGGGCTAGCCCGAAATGACCCGTCGCGGCCGCGGTCCAGGCGCCATAGGTCAAGCACGTCAAGCGTGGGTTCTGCGCGAACCGCTGCACGTGATGCATCACGCGATCGGGCTGGAAGAGCTCGAACACGCGCTGCACCCGGCTCTCCGCTTCCTCGAAGCGCGCGAGCCAGAAGGCCTTGTTGCCCACGGCAAACTCACCCTCGAGCAGCAGGTCGGCATCCTGGGTCTCATTGGCGATCGCCAGGCACTGCTCCGCGAGCTCGCTGGCCCCATTCAATTCCCCACGGAATAAATGCGAGGTCGACTGCCCGAACAGCACGCGAAACAGCTGCTCGTGTGCGCCCACTCTTCGCGCCAGCGAACCGGCCCGATCGAAGGCCCATCGCATCTCCTTGGACGCGAAGCCCCGGGTCACCAGGTAGACCGTTCCCAGGTTCAACTGCAGAGAGAGCGCGAGCTGGTCTCGCTGCTCGAGTTCTGGCATCGAACCCTGGAGTTCCATCGCGCGCTCCAAGGACTCCAGAGCCCGCGCATACGCGCCATCGAGCAGCAGCTGCTCTCCTGCCAGGCTCGCTGCGACGAGCTCGTCGGCGGCCAGATCTGCTTCTCGGAAGTGGTGCGCCGCCAGGGGCGCGAGGCGCGGATCCTCCCCCATGCGCGCCGCGTAGTAACGCGCGACGTCGCCGTGATAGGCGCGGCGTTGGTCACCGCGCATCCCGCTCAGCAGCGCTTCGCGGAGCTTGTCGTGGCTGAAGCGCCAGCGATCCTCCGAGAGCTCGACCACGGGCCTCGACCGCAACAGTAGCTCCTCGACGTCATCCCGGCCCGACAGCTCCCCTAGCAGCGCCAGGTCGAAGCGCCGGCCAACGATCGCCGCAAGCTCGAGGACGGGCAACGCCCGGGCCGGCACGCGATTCAGACGCCTGCGAAGTACGCCATCCATGCCGCTGGTCATCACCTGTCCGCCAGGTTCGACGGCTTCCAGACTCCCGGCCTCCTCGGCCAGCGCTCGCAAGACCTCCACCGCGAAGAAGGCGTTGCCTTCGGTCTGCTGACTCAGAAAACCCACCAGCGCGGGATCGCTGCCCCGCTCTCCGAGCACCGAGGACGTCAGATGAGAGAGCTCCCGCTCGTCGAGGCGCCCCAGCTGGAGGCGCTCTGGATCGCCGAGCTCGTGCGCGAGCGCCGAGCGCTCGTCATCACGGTAGCTGCCGACGATCAGCAGCGGCAGCTTGAGGGTCATCGGGAGGATGCGTTCGAGCAAGGACTTGCTCTCGGGGCCCATCCAGTGCAGATCCTCGAGGATCAGCAGCAGCGGGGCGTTCTGCTTCGCCAGCAGGCTCATCACCGCGCCGAACATCGCGTCCCGGGCGATCGTGGGATCCGGAGCGATGAACGGCGGGATCTGGCGACCGAGCAGCTGTGCGGCATCGGGCACCAACCCCGAGAGCGCGGAGAGTTCGGTGTCCGTCAGCCCCCGCACACCAAGCAGCAACGAGCGCAACGGCTCGCGCCAGAGCTGGTAGGGCGCCTGAGCCCCGTCGATCGCCTGCCCGATTTCCACCGCCAGACCGCGGACACGCGCACGTGTCCGGAGCTCTGCGAGCAAGCGCGACTTGCCTACACCGCTCTCGCCGGATAGCAGAACGAAGCCCCCCACCCCCGCCTGGAGCGCACGCGCCGCGTCCTCCAGCTGCTCGAGCTCCGCCCGACGACCGACGAAGCGGGCCGACTGGAGATAGCTCTCGCGGACGTCCGATGCACGCTGCGGGCGGCTGCGGCCGATGATCGCGCCCAGGTCCGTGATCACCGCCGCCGCTGTGGCGTAGCGGCTCTGGGGACGCTTGGCCATCAAGCGCCGCAACACCCCGTCGAGGGTCGCTTCCGTCGCGTCGCTCCCCGCATCCGAGCGGCGACCTCTGGAGCGCTTCAGCTGATCCGGAGTGGCGAGCCGGGTCGACTCGTCCACCTTTGGAGTGTCCGAGTCCGCGCTCACCCAGGTCGGCAGGTCCACCAGGACGCTGAACTCAGGATGATGTGAGAGGATCTGCTCGCGCAGCCGATCCGCGCTCGAAGCATCGAAGGGATAGCGCCCCGTCAAGGCCTCGAAGAGCATCACCCCCACCGCGAAGAGATCACTCGCTTCCGTGGGGAGTTGGTGCTCGTAGACCTCGGGCGCCATGTAGCTCAGCGTGCCCGCGAAGTTCGGGATCTCGTCGCGCATGGCGGCCACGCCGAAGTCCAGGAGCTTCAACTGCCCGTCGTCGGTGACCAGCACGTTGCTGGGCTTGACGTCCCGGTGAAGCACCCCGTGGCGATGAAGGTATGCGAGCGCCTCGAGGAGCTGCAGCCCAAGATCGATACGTCCCGAGGGTGGCAAGCCCATCGCTGCCTCACGGAAATTCTTCGCGTCCTCGATGAGCTCCATCGCGAGATACGGTTGCCCGGCGTCGAAGCCGTAGTCGTACACCTTGATGACGTGTGGGTGCCTGAGAGATGCGAGCACCTTGAACTCGTTGGCGATCGCGATCAGGTGCTGCTGGCTTGCCGAGGGCTGGCCGGCGCGCGCATCCCCCGAGTCGCCGCTGCCCAGCGTTTCAGAGAGCCCTGGCGCCGTCGGCGCCAGCTTCACCTCGGGAGTACCCACCAGAGTCGGCATGAGGATCAGCTCCGGAGGCGGTTTGGAGCTCTTGGGGACTGGCGGCTCCAGCAGCTTCAACGCGACCGCACGGTCCATCAGCAGATCCGTCGCACGGTAGACGACGCTCATGCCACCCACGCCGACCTCGTCGTGCACGACGTACCGTCGATCGACGATCGCCGCCCTCGCGCGGCGCGGCCCAGGCACCAACGACATCCGCCTGGAGAATAGCTCTCCCTAGCGGCGTTGTGCTGCCATTCCTGCAGCAGGCTCGATGCTACTGAAACAAGCCGCGGACCTCGGCGCAGGTCGTCGAGGGCGAGACCCGCTGGGATACGAAGCGGCTCGTGTTGGCGGGCTGGAAGTCCGGCCGGTTGGTGTCCAGGAAGTCCGTCTGCTGTGGCGTACAGCCCTCCTTGTTGTCCTTGATGCAGCCGATGATGTGTGACTGGAGTCCAGGCTTGCCGTCCACCATCGGCACCTCGGCGCTGCCGCTCAGCGCGTCGCACGAGTCGACGTTGGCGCTCAGCTTGGCCACGGTTCGACTGACCAGCCAGAGCGCCTGGGCGCGCTCCAGCTTGAGCGCGTCCGTGGGCGGATGAAAGTAGCCGTTGCCCTTGGATGCGAAGCCGGTGAGCCCCGGCTTGGTGTCCGCGTCGGGGTCGCTGGCGTGCACCTGAGCAACGCTTGGCCAGGCACCCTTCAGCGGGTCATCCATGGTGTGACCGATGAGCATCGCCACGGGTTCGCTCTCGACCTGCCCGCCGACCTCGAACGCACCGGAGAAGTTCAGGCGGAAGCTGGGGATCCCACCGAGGTCGAATACTTCCCCAGGGAACCAAACACCGAAGCGCTCGTTGCCTCCCAGGAAGTTGCTCTGGAAGTCGGGCAGAGTGATGCCGCAGGTGCTGACGCCCTCCTGCGCGGTTGCCCCATCCTGCACGCGCTTGCCCAGAAGCCAGACCCGGATCTTGTCGGTGCCAGGTTGAAGCACCATGGTCCCTTGCCAGGCCACGTCGATCTCGAGGTAGCTCGCCCAGGTGCCGTTCAGGTCACAGGGCTGTCCGCTGTTCGTGCCCCCGTTGCCGCCGCTGGCTGCGCCGCTGGCGCCCCCGGTCGTCAGACCACCGCTGCCGCCGCCAGCCCCTGCGCCACCGGTCCCGGCCACGCTCGTCCCCCCAGAGCCACCGCTGGCGCCCGCGCCCCCGTCGCCGCTTGGCCCGCCCAGCAGCCCCGAGCCATCACTCGAACCACAAGCGACCAGTACCAGCAGCGGCAAGCTGCACGCGATCCTGGAACCAAACTTCAGAGCCCGGCAAACCATTTTAGGTTTATAGCATTCGGGGGCTCGAAGCGGAAACAAGCAAAGCTGCGATCCGGTCAGGCGAACACGCTAGTTCTGCGCACGCCGGACCGCCCGGCGCGGAACGTTACTCTCTGCCCAGAAGCGGCGCGAGTTCCCAGTCGAAGCGCCCGCGCAGCCCTCTGCCCGAGTCGCTCTCGCTCGGCCCCCCCCGAGCGTGCCGAGCGAGCTCGACATATCCTCACGGATACTCAGGAGGCGGTGCTCGACGGAAGCGCCCCGACCGAGCGTGAGGTGACCCACAAAACGGTTTCCTTCTGGCAATTCTCGATGCCACGATGGGGCCGTGGGAGGATGCCGAGGTTCGGGGGGGGAGAGGAGCGCCGGAGCACGTCTTGCCCGCCCCCCAAGTGTCAAGGGGCGCCCGCCGGCATCTCTCGGCCTGGGAGACACCGGACCCGACCACCTGACGGTCGTGGCTGCGCCGCCGCAGGACTCCCCGTACCACCGCGGAAGCGCTGGGGAGCGCCTGGAACCAGGACAATCTCGGGCACCGCCGAGTTTGGTGTCCCCGCGGGACGCCTTGTGGCAGCCTCTCTGGCCCTTCTTTGGGGGAGCGTGTCGGCGCCCGAGCCGGACACGCTTGGGTATCACTCCGCGACGAGGGAAATCGGTACCGGGGCGAGGAAATCGCAGCACGATCCGAGATCACTCGAGGCCTTCGTACGTTTCCGATCCAGATGCAGGAGTTCCTCGCAGCCAGTCTCAGCTATCCCACGGTCATCTTCAGCGCGCTGATGATCGCGATGCTGCTCTACTGGACGCTGGTGATCGTGGGCGCCGTGGGTCTGGATCTGCTGGGAGGACACGACCACGCCCTGGAGCTCGACGGTCACCACCTGGACGCCGTCGATGCCGCAGAGGCACCGAGCGCGTTTCGACTGCGCCAGGTCCCCGTCACCGTCGTGATCTCTCTGCTGACCTTCTACAACTGGCTGTTCTGCCACCTGGGCAGTCACTACCTGATTCCGCACGTCAACTTCCTGAACTCGGGAATCGCGGGAACCGTCCTGCTGTTCTTGAGTCTGATCGCCGGCTTCGTGCTCACGAAGCTCAGCGTGGTTCCGTTGGCTCCGCTCTTCCACACCCACCAGGCCACGCGGCGCAAGGAGCTCGTGGGCGAGATCGTGACGGTACGCACCGGGCGAGTGGACAGAAAGTACGGCCAGGCCGTGCTCGATGACGACGAGCACGCGCTTCTCCTCGAGGTGCGATGCGACCCTGCGTCGTCGCTTCAGCGCGGGCAACGGGTGATGATCATTTCCGTAGACGACGAGACCGGCGCCTTCGATGTCGAACCCGTCGAGGACTTGCTGGGGGAATCACCGAGGAAACAGCTGGAACGCTGAGGCCCCCGGTGCTGGACATGACCCGCGCGAGGCTCACTGCCTTGGCCCGGGATGAGAGTGAGGAAACGCGATGAATTTCGAACTTTCGACGCTGTTGGCTGGGGCGGGCGCCCTGGTCGTCTTCGTGGTCGGCGCCCTGCTGATCATCACCCGCTTCTATCGCAAGGTGGACCAGGGCAAGGCTCTGATCGTCAACACGATGCGCGCGGAGCCGACCGTCACCTTCACCGGCAAGGTCGTGATCCCGGTGTTCCACCGCGCGGAAGTGATGGACATCTCGGTCAAGACGATCGACCTCGACCGCAGGGGTCAGGAGGGATTGATCTGCAAGGATAATATCCGCGCGGACATAAAGGTGACGTTCTTCGTTCGGGTGAACAAGACAGCCGAAGACGTCCTGAAAGTCGCGCAGTCGATCGGTTGTGAACGCGCGAGTTCACAGAACACGCTGGAGCAACTCTTCAACGCGAAGTTCGGCGAGGCGCTGAAGACCGTCGGAAAGTGGCTCGAGTTCGAGGAGCTGTACACCAAGCGCGAGGAGTTCCGCGATCGCATCATCGAGGTGATCGGCAAGGACCTGAACGGCTACGTCCTGGAGGACGCCGCCATCGACTACCTGGAGCAAACCACCCTCGAGTCCCTGGATCCTTCGAACATCCTGGACGCGCAGGGCATCCGCAAGATCACCGAGATCACGGCGGCGATGAACGTCAAGACCAACGAGCTCAAGCAAGAAGAACGGAAGGCGATCAAGAAGCAGAACGTCGAGGCGCAGGAGGCCATCCTCGAGCTCGAGCGGCAGCAGGCGGACGCCGAGGCCAAGCAACAGCGTGAGATCGCGACGCTACGCGCCCGTGAAGAAGCGGAGACGCTGAAGGTCCAGGCCGAGGAGCGCAAGAAGAGCGAGCTCGCCCGGCTGAAGCAGGAAGAGGAGGTCTCCGTCCAGGCCGAGAACAAGCAGCGTCAGGTCGAGGTGGCCCAGAAGAACCGCGAGCGCGTGATCGCGGTGGAGAACGAGCGCGTCGAGAAGGAGCGCTCGCTGGAGGCCATCGGGCGCGAGCGAGAAGTCGAGCTGCAGCGCATCGACAAGGAGAAGGCGCTAGAGGTCGAGCGGAAGGCCATCGCCGACGTCATCGCCGCGAGGATCGCTGTCGAGAAGAGCGTCGCGGAGGAGGAGGAGCGCATCAAGGATCTGCGCGTGGTCGCAGAAGCCAAGCGCCTCAAGGAGTCCACGGTGATCGCAGCAGAAGCAGCTGCACAGGAGAAGGTGACGCACAAGGTCAAGGAGGCGGAGGCAGACGAGCAGGTCGCGAAGCACGCTGCGAAGCGCACCCTCACGCTCGCAGAGGCCGACCTCGAGGCGTCGGACAAGCAAGCCCGCGCGAAGATCAGGCTGGCCGAGGGCATTCAGGCGGAGGCCGCTGCGCAAGGGCTGGCCGACGTGAAGGTGAAGGAGGCGGACGCCGTCGCCGTCGAGAAGCTCGGCAGCGCCAACGCCCGTGTCACTCTCGAGACCTTGCAGGCGGAAGCCCGTGGCCTCGAGGAGAAGGGCATGGTCGAGATCAAGCTCAAGAATGCCGAGGCCGAGGCCATCGAACGCCAGGGCAAGGCGAACGCCGACGCTTCCCGCGAGATGTTCCTCGCGGAAGCGCAAGGTGCCGAGAGCAAGGGCCTCGCCGATGCCAAGGTCAAGGAAGCGGACGCCGCCGCCACGGAGAAGCTCGGGACCGCTCAGGCGGTCGCGATCCGAGAGAAGATGTCTGCGGAAGCCGTCGGCCTCCAGGAGAAGGCCGGCGCGATGAAGGCGCTGGACCCGGAGAGCCGCGCCCACGAGGAGTACCGCATCCGCCTGGAGCAGCAGAAGGAGCTCGCCTTGGCGGCAATCCAGAGCCGCATCGCCGTCGCGGAGAAGCAAGCCGACGTCATGGGCTCGGCAATGGAGCACGCGAAGATCAACATCGTGGGCGGCGACGGACAGTTCCTCGATCGCTTCTTCAAGGCGGTCAGCCTGGGAGCTGCGGTCGATGGCGCGGTCGATCAGAGCGACTTGCTCAAACACTCGGTGCGCGAGTACCTGGACGGTGACGCCAGCCTGCGCCGCGACGTCAAGGACGTGCTGGCCAGCCCGGGCTTCAATAGCGAAGCGTTGAAGAACCTCTCGATCGTAGGTGCGCTTCACAAGCTGATGGGGGAGCTAGATCAAGCTCAGCGCCCGAAGGTCGAGCAACTGGTGCAACACGCCAAGGATCTGGGCCTCGGCTGAAGCTGGTGGACGGACGACGCGCCTCCCCCCCAAACCCGAACTCTGCAACGGATCGTGCGAACGCGCGCGAGCGACGAGATGCCGGAGCTCACGTCGATGATGGCGTGAGCGAGTGACCAACCCATGGCCGAAGACACGCCACAAGACCAGCGCGACCTCGAGGGCGGAAGCTACGAGATCATCCGGGCGCGCCTCGTAGAGCAAGCCAAGCGCCTGGCCCAGGGTGCTGAGAGGCTGAACACCGAACGCCGCGCGGCCTTCAGCAGCCAGGAGCTCACGGTCATCGGGAACGAGCGGGTTCGCACCGAGAACAACTGCGTCCCGCGCGATATCGTGATGGTCGAAGGCCAGCTGCTGTTCGGCTACAACGTGTTCCTCGGCCTGCGCCTCGAGACGCGAGTCGCTGACGTGTTCAGCCTGCACCGCTTCATGCGCACGGGCGAAGGCTTCGACGTCTCGGCCATCGCACGGGGCGAGCACGCGCATGCTTTCCTCGAGGATTCGAGGTTCATCGAGCAGTTCGAAGAGCTGTACAAGTACTACAAGGAGGCGCGGCTGATTCAGCTGACGCGCTCCGAGAGCAAGCTGCTCGCGGTGTTCCAGACCGGAGCGAGCGTGGAGGACAAGCGCGTCTTCCGCTGGGGCCTCGACTCCGAAGGACGCGCGACGTACATCGACAACCGCGGCGAGCGAGACCACGTCTTTCCGAGGAGCCATGACTTCGAGTGGCGGGAGACCAGCCGGGACCAGCACGTCAAGGGCCGCTTCCCCCACGTGAACATCGAGGACGTCGTCTTCGTGGAGTGCGTCGACGGTGACCTGACGATCAAGGTCGAGAACAACACCGAGACGGGTCAAGGCATCTACGCCGAACCCGTCGCAGACCCCCGGCAGAGCCTCGACGACGCCAGCATTGCCTATGCGCGGCTGGGTCACCTGGTTCTGCTCAAGATCCTCCCGTATGGCGAAGACAGCCAGCGCTATCTCGTGTTCGCCACGCGCACCCACAAGGTAGTGCGCGTCGACGCGATCGGCGCCGCCTGTGTGCAGCTGCCCGAGGACCACGGGGTGATCTTCCCCGGCGGATACGTGCTGATGGATGGTCAGCACAAGGTCTTCGACGGCGACTACGAGAGCTTCCTGTTCGAGCGCAGCGTTCGCTCGCCCAATGGGGAGGACGTGCTGTACGTGTTTCACGAACGGGAGCAGGGGCTGTACGCCCTCTTCTCCTACAACTTGATCCGCAAGGAAGTACAGAACCCCATCCTGTGCAGTGGATACTCGCTGTTCGACGACGGGCGCATGGTGGTGTTTCGCGCGAGCTCCGAGGAACCCACGCGGGTGCATCCAATGCAGTTCTGGCAGACGCCGTTCGTCTCCGCGGAGCACGCAGCCAGGCAGCCGGTGAAGGGTGGCCCTCTGGGCAAGGTCGGCAACGCGGAGCTGGTGCGCGGAATCAGCGACTGCCTGAGCCTTGCACGCATGGCAGCCGAGACGACTCCGACTCGACAGATCTATGACGACCTGATCCGCAACATCACGCGCACGAACGACGCGTACTACTGGCTGGGACAGCAGGAGCTGGGCGGACTCGGCGAGGTGCTGGACGAGCTCAAGGCCACCGCAGAGCTGATCGTCGACGAGTTCGACAAGGTGGTCGCGATCAAGGAGCGCGCGCGAGCTGCCCTGGCGGCGGCGGTCGAGCAGCAAGCGACTCTCGAGAATCGTATCCGACCGGATTCGTTCGGCGAGATCGAGCAGTTCATGCAGGCGCTGACCGATCTGCGCAACCAGCGCGGGCATCTGATAAGCCTGCGGGAGCTTCGCTACATCGACGCCGAACGCGTCGACGGGCTCGAGCAGGAGTGCGTCGCGCACTTCGAGCTGGTGAGCCAGGCGACGGTGAAGTTCTTGCTGGACGCTGCGGCGCTCGCCCCGCTGCAGACGCAGCTGACGGAGCTGCTGGAGGCGATCGGAGGCGTCGAGAAGACGCCCGAACTGCGACCGCTGAGCGAGCGTCTGGAGAGCACGGGTGAAGGCCTCACCCTGATGAGTGAGGTCGTCGGGAGCCTGAACGTCGACGACCCGACCGAGCGCACCCAGATCCTCGAGCGCATCAGCGAGGTCTTCGCGACGTTGAACCGCGTCCGCGCGACGTTGCACAACAAGAAGAAGGCGCTGCAGAGCGATGAAGGGCGCGCCGAGTTCGCTGCCCAGTTCAAGCTGCTCGGACAGAACGTCCAGAGCAGCCTGAGCCTCGCGGAAACGCCCGACGGGTGCGACGAGCAGCTCTCGCGGCTGATGATCCAGCTGGAGGAGCTGGAGGCCCGCTTCAGCGAGTTCGACGACTTCGTCGCCGAGCTGGCGCAGAAGCGCGATGAGATCTACGAGGCCTTCAACCAGAAGAAGCAACAGCTCCTCGACGAGCGCCAGCGGCGAGCCCAGAACTTGGTCTCCGCCGCGGAGCGCATCCTCGGCAGCATCGCCCGACGGGGCCAGAGCTTCGGCGACGACGACTCCCTGAACGCCTACTTCGCCAGCGATCCGATGGTGATGAAGGTGCGCGACCTCGCTCAGCGCCTGACGGAGCTGGGTGAGGCCCCCAAGGCAGAGGAGCTCACCTCGCGCCTGAAGCAAGCGCGCCAGGACGCGCTGCGCGGCCTCAGGGACCGTCAGGAGCTCTTCGAGGAAGGCGCGCAGCTGATCAAGCTGGGCAAGCACCGCTTCGCGGTCAACACCCAAGCGATCGAGCTCACGCTGTTACCGCTCGGCAACGACAGCCAGGATGGAATGGCCTTGACGCTCTCCGGAACCGACTTCCGGGAGCCGATCGACGACCCTGCGTTCAACGAGTACAGAGACTGCTGGCACCAGCAGCTGGTCAGCGAGACAGCCTCGGTGTATCGCGGCGAGTACCTGGCCTCGAGCTTGCTCCAGCAGGCACGCGACGCTGAAGGTGAGCTCGACCTTGCGCTGCTGCGCGAGGCGGATCGCAGCGAAGGCGGCCTGGAAGACCTGGTGCGCAAGCAGGCAGCGGCTCGCTATGACGAGGGCTACGAGCGCGGGCTGCACGACTCTGACGCTTGCTCGATCCTGCGCGCGGCGCTCAACCTGAGCGAGTCGGCGGGCCTGCTTCGCTACGACGCGGACGCCCGGGCTCTGGCCACCTGGTACTGGGCCAACCTGAAGCGGGGCGAGCACCAGGTCGCCGAGACCCACCGCCAGAGAGACTCCTTCGGACGCCGAGCGGCGAGCCTCGGTCGCCTGCGGCGACAGCTCGGCGACGACAGCGGCCTCCGAGAGCTCGGCACGGAGCTCGCGCGAGCGATCGAGGACTTCTACCAGCACTCGAAGCTCGCCAACGTGGCCGAGCTCAGTCAGCTCGCCGGCAGGTACCTCGCGGAGGAGCTTGCTGAGGAGAGGCCGAGCTTCGTCTCGAGCCCCAGCGCAAACGAGCTGCGCCAGCGCTTCCTGGATGCGCTGGGGAGCGGCGGGACGCGCAGCGACTTCGACGCGGACGTCCGGGCTCTGGAGGACGATCCGGAGGCGCGGCTCGGCGTGGTGCGCAGCTGGCTCAGCGCGTTCGCCAACCATCTACCCGACCAGCTACGTGGAGACGCGCGGAGACACATCCTGGAGGCGGCGGTGCTGGTGCTGGCAGAGCGCAACATCGACTACCGCTCGAGCACGGCGCTGACCCAGACGACGATCGAGGGCTTGCTCGGCGACCACCCGCGCATCCGCGACGGCAAGCTACAGCTCGAGATCTCCGAGTTCGAGCGCCGCATGAGCCACTTCCGCAGCGCTCGTGTCCCGCGTTTCCGTGCCTACAGAGTCGCTCGCCAGGCCTTGCTCGACCGCGAGCGGAGGCGCCTCAGGCTCGACGAGTTCAAGCCCAAGGTGTTGAGCTCCTTCGTGCGAAACCGGCTGATCAACGAGGTCTACTTGCCGCTGATCGGCGACAATTTCGCGAAGCAGCTGGGCGCAGCGGGTGACAACAAGCGCACGGATCTGATGGGCTTGCTGCTCCTCATCTCTCCCCCGGGATACGGCAAGACGACGTTGATGGAGTACGTCGCGAGTCGCCTCGGCCTGGTCTTCATGAAGGTGAACGGCCCGGCGCTGGGACACTCCGTGCACAGCCTCGATCCCAGTGAAGCGCCCAACGCTACCGCCCGACAGGAGGTCGACAAGATCAACCTTGCCCTGGAGATGGGCAACAACGTCATGCTGTATCTCGACGACATCCAGCACACTCACCCCGAGCTGCTCCAGAAGTTCATCTCCCTGTGCGATGCGCAGCGTCGTATCGAAGGTGTCTGGCAAGGTCGAACACGCACCTACGACCTGCGCGGCAAGCGCTTCTGCGTCGTGATGGCTGGCAACCCGTACACCGAGTCCGGTGAGAAGTTCCAGATCCCGGACATGCTCTCCAACCGCGCGGATACGTACAACCTGGGTGACATCCTCGAGGGCAAGGACGACGTCTTCGCACTGAGCTACATCGAGAACTCCATCACCTCGAACCCGGTGCTCGCGCCCCTCGCCAGCCGTTCCGCGAAGGACCTCCACGCCTTCATCCGCATGGCGCAGGGCGAGGACGTCCCGACATCGGAGTTCGAGCACGGTTACTCGGCGGTCGAGATCGCCGAGGTCCGGGCGGTGCTCGAGCGCCTGTTCAAGGTGCAGGCGGTGCTGCTGAAGGTGAACCAGACCTACATCGCCTCGGCGTCGATGGACGACAAATTCCGCACAGAACCGCCGTTCAAGCTCCAGGGGAGCTACCGCAACATGAACAAGCTCGCCGAGAAGGTGGTGAGCGCGATGAACGAGAGCGAGCTCCAGGCGTTGATCGAGGACCACTACGCCGGCGAGGCCCAGACGCTCACCACGGGAGCGGAGCAGAACGTGCTCAAGCTCGCGGAGCTGCGTGGAACGCTGACACCAGCCTCCGCGCAGCGCTGGACGGAGATCAAGCAGAGCTTCCAGAAGCACCTGGCCCTGGGAGGCTCGGACACCGATCCGGTGGTGCGAGTCACGTCCCAGCTGAGCAGCCTCGGCGAACAGCTGGTGGCCATCCGTGAGAGTATCCGCGAGGCGACGGCGGTTCGGGATGCCCCGGAGAAACTCCAGTGGGTCGAGGGCCACATTCAGGCGCTGAATCAGTCCCTGGAACGGCTCGCGGAGCCGAAGGTCGCGTTGACCGTGCGCAACGACCCGCCCCCTGGCATCGACGAGCTCCTGGCGATGCAGGTTCAGATCATGGAACAGACGCTGGTCCCCTTCGTTCGGGTTGCGACACAACGTCTCGACGACAGCCAGGCCTTGCGTGAGCGTCTGGATGAGTTTATCGCCCAGGTGAAGGCCATCGACGCGCGCTTGAAGGGCGCCCTCGGTCCAACCTACGGGAAATGAACTCTCCGCTGCTCTACATCGTGCTCGGTGCGCTGCTCGCCTGGATCGCCATGCGGTTGATGATGCGCCGCGATCAGATCAAGCCAGAGGAAGCCCAGCGCTTGGTCTCGGAAGGCGCGTTGCTGGTCGACGTGCGGACGCCCGCCGAGTTCAACTCGGGACACCTGCCAGGAGCGATCAACCTGCCGCTGAACGAGCTAGGCAAGCGGGTCTCCGAGCTGGAGCCGAAGGAGCAGCCCATCGTGCTGTACTGCGCGAGTGGGATGCGCAGTCGCGGCGCGCGGCGGGTGCTACAGAGCGCAGGGTTCACTGCCGTCAGCGACCTGGGCTCCGCCTCCCGCTGGCGCTGACCAGGCGCGGGGGCGGCGGGTTGCCGCCTGCGTGGAATCGTACGCCCCGGCGGCACCGGAGACCCACCTCGGAGCCGGGTCACGCACCTTTCGTCACGGAAGCAAGTGCGCGGATCCGTTGGGCTCGACGACGGTCCACCACGCCGACCCTGGTTGTGCTTGCGTGAGGTTCCAGACTTCCTGAAGCTTGGTGGGGTGGAACGCAGATCTAGAGGGGGACGTCGCGGTGGAGTTCCCAAGCTCGCCCTGACCGTCGCCATCGTGCTGGGTGCCGCAGCCGCCGCTCCCCAGCTGCAGGCCAAGCCCAGCTGGAAGGAGGTCGCTGCTGCGAACCAAGCAGCCGCGAAGGGGCGCGCCGCGGAGAAGCGCGGAGACTACGCAGCGGCCCTCGAAGCCTACGAGGAGTCGGGGAGTCACGTCGACAGCTCGGCCAATCGACGACGCCTGGCGCGCGCCAAGGCCGGCCTTGGTCGTCTCCTCGAGGCAAGAGCGGAGCTCGAGCACGTCCTGAACGACCAGACGGCGAGCAAAGGCCAGCAGAAGAAGGCTCGGAAGGAGCTGGACGAGCTGGTCGCGCGTATCCCGAGGATCGACGTCCAGCTCCCTCCGGGCTTCTCGGGGCAACTCGAGCTCGACGGGGAAGCGTTCACGCCGAGCGGCGAGCCCCAGAGCGTGAACCCTGGAAGGCACTCGCTCCGAGCCACCGCGGAGGGCTATCGCGACTTCGAGCTGGAGCTCGAGCTGCAGGAGGGGGAGAGCAAGCAGGCGCACGTCGAACTCGAGCCGTTGCCAGAACCGAGCACCTCACCCCCGATTCCATCAGCCGAACCCGACTCGACATCCCTCGCGAGGCCCCTCGGGTACGTGAGCCTCGGAGTCGGCGTAGTCGGAGTGGCTTTGGGCAGCTACTTCGGCCTGCAAGCGAAGAGCACGCGTGACGAGCTCGGTGACGCCTGTGTTCAGGATCGCTGCCCCGCGGAACTGAAGACCAAGTACGACGACGGCAAGCAGCAGGCGCTGTTCTCGACCATCGGTTTCGCGGTGGGCGGCGCGGGCTTGGTGACCGGCGTCGTGTTGCTCTTGCTGGCGCCGAGTGAAACCGAACAGGGACCGGTGCAGGCCGGCATTGGACCAGACTCCGTCTGGGTCACGGGGAGGTTCTGATGGCTCGACGACTGGGGAACTGCACCGCGCTCGCTGCGTTCTTGGCACTCGGCTGCAGCAACGTCCTGGACTACGACTCGCTGGAGTTCGAGGAGGCGACCGGCGGAGCGAACCAGGGAGGCGCAGGGGCTCAGGGCGGCAGCGGTGACGCGGGCAGCGGTGGCGCGGGCAACGGTGGCAGCGTCAATGGTGGCTCCGCGAATGGCGGCTCCAGCATCGGCGGCACGGACGCGGTGGGTGGCAGCGCCAACGGAGGGAGCTCGACTGGAGGCAACGGGGGGAGCGGAGCGGGCGGAAGCACCAACGGAGGCTCTGCGAATGGCGGCACCGCCAGCGGCGGCAGCAGCAACGGCGGATCGGCGAGCGGTGGCAGCAGCACCAGCGGCGGCTCGAGCGGCCAGGGCCAAGGCGGGACATCGTCGGTCGGTCCCTGTCAGAGCGTCAGCTGCGGGAGCAGCGAGTACTGCGATCCCTCGGACAGCCAGTGCAAGTGCCTGCCTGGCTGGACCGCGAGCGGATCGAGCTGCGCGCCCAATCTCCCTGGAGATCCAGCGGGCCACTCGCAGCAAGCGGTATGCGACATGTGGAACTGGGGACACCAGATCGACGACGCGAACCCGTGGACGTCAGGCGGGAGCCAGTGCGATCCGGGTACCACCTCGCGAGCAGGTCTGAACGACACCGTGCGACGGCTCAATGCCTTCCGCTGGTTGATCGGACTCGGCCCCAGCGCCGACTCGGACTCGGCGAACGAGACCGGACGCTGGTGCGCGGTGGTCGCATCCTGGAATCCTCCCGGAACCGTCCCCGATCCCCACCACCCGCCGACGAACGCGACCTGCTACACGGCGGAAGGCTTGGCGGGTACGAGCACATCGAACCTGGCCTGGGGGCCGAACCACCCGGCCAACGCCATCGATCAGTTCATTCGAGACAGCGGCACGCCGTCACTCGGACACCGGCGCTGGATCTTCAATCCTCCGCTGGGCCCGGTCGGCATTGGCTACTATGCGGGTGGAGGCCAGTACGGGGACGCACAGTGCCTGGCCGTGTTCGCCAGCAGCGGGGGTGGTCCCAGCCCGGACTGGGTCTCCTGGCCGCCTCCCGGCTACGCGCCGCTGTCCGTGTTCGCCTGGACCTGGAGCTTTCACCACAAGAACAGCCTCTCCGGAGCCAGTGTCAGCGTCACTCGCGACTCGGATGGCATGGACATGCCCGTCACCGTCACCCCGCTTACCGGCGGATACGGCAGCCTCAAGACCATCAGCATCACCAAGAGCTGGACGGCCAGCGTGGGTGAAACCTACACGGTGGCCGTAACTGGATTCAGCGGAGGCCCGGTGACCTACCAGGTGATCCCGGTCACCTGCTAAGCAGCCACTACAGATGTCTCGGTCCATCGTGTCGTGGGGTGAAACGCTCTGGGACCTGTACGAGCACGAGCGGCTCCTCGGTGGCTGCGCTGCCAACGTGGCCCTGCACCTGATCCAGCTAGGGTGTGATGCACACCTGGTGACCCGAGTCGGCGACGACGAGCTGGGTCACGCGGCGATCGAGGAGCTCGCCGCGCGGGGCTTGAGTCCGCGGACGATCCAGATCGACGCCAACGCACCGACCGGCTGTGTGGAGGTGCGCCTCGAGGGAGGTGAGCCGCGCTTCAGCATCGCCAAACAAGCGGCCTGGGACTCGATCGAGCTGAACGACGCGTTGCGCGCGGTGCTGGAGCCGGCGAACGCGCTGGTGTTTGGCACGCTGGCCCAACGCACGCCGCTCGGCTTCACGTCCCTGCAGCAGGCCGCGAAGACGGCTCGAGCCCGCTTCCGCGTGTGTGACCTGAACATCCGCCAACCGTGGGCCAGCCGGGAGGCCATCGAGCAGTCCATCGAGCTGGCGAACGTGGTCAAGCTGAACGCCAGGGAGGCGGAGACGCTGCGCCAGCTGTACGGCGTCCAAGATGTCGCCGCCTGGCTACTCACTCGGAGCGTGGACCTCGTGGCGCTCACTCTCGACGCGCGAGGCTCGGAGCTCCACACCGCAGAGGGCTGCCTGCACGTCCCGGCCTTTCCCGTCCCGGGGTCCCTGCGGGACCCTGTCGGAGCCGGGGACGCCTACACCGCCGTGCTCACGGCACACCTCGTCGCAGGCAGCTCGCTCGAGCGCGCTGGCCGCGCCGCCGCTCAGTTCGCGGCAGCGGTCGTTGGATGCCCCGGCGCCAGCCCTCGAATCCCCGCGGCGACCCTCGCCGCCACGCGTCCCGAGTAACCCCACGGAACGACCTCGGCGACGCTGTAGGACAATCGACCGAGGTCACCCGACCTCGCCGCTAGTCCCATCACTCGCTGCGGCTCTCGAGAATACAGCGGGGAAACGGCCAAAACGGCCACCCCGGCCAGCATATTCCCGCTCAGCCGACGGAAACGTCGCCCACGCTTCGTGAAGCGCCGGAAGGTGGGGATTTGCGCGGAACCGGCAGACTCCAGGCAGCGACTCGAGCGCCGTTCGAGGCCCCACCGCCCCCGCGCTGGAGCGTCGGCTCGAGGGGGAAATACAGAGCCGCTTCACGGAAGCGCTTCCGCCGCGCGGAAGCCGAACTGGGGTAGCGCGAGGAGGCTTGGCGGCGACGGAGCCGCTTCTGTTCCACACGACCATCGTATTTCGCCCCGGAAACGCGCTGGGCGAGGCTCTACCAAGCACCAAGCGTGCCGCTTTCCTGGGAATTGCCGCAAATTTGCCGTACGGACTGGGCAACGGAAACACATCGTCTTTCACACGCGGAACCAACCCCTGGGTCACGGGGGACCGCGGCTCGTCTTTCGTGCTGAGACCGCCCGGAAAAGACTCTAGCCGGAGTTTCGATTCCGCAGACGATTCCGTATGCAACCTTCTGCTAGTCTTTCCGCGATCCATCAGTTACCTTTCAGCGATGCCGAAGGGAACCAAGAAAAAAGGCGGATACAAATGGCCCGCTGCCGCGCGAAAGCGCCCAGTCGAGCCGCTCACCCTCAAGGATGCCTACGAGTGCGGACGCATCGTGTTCGAGCACTTCGAGGACATGTCCAACCGCGAGATCGTGGAGCAGGAGAAGCTGAGCATCACCAAGCTCACGCTGCATCGCTGCTGCGCCGCGTATCGCGTGCTGTGCAACCTGAACTACACGCCCGAGAACTGCCCCTTCGGGTTCGGTATCGCGGCGCGCCTCGACCTCGTCGAGGAGAAGTACCAGGCAGGCCTCGCCAAGCGCGCGGTGGATGAGCAGCTCTCCACTCAGGAGCTGGAGTTCGCCATTGCCGAGCTGCGCCAGAAGCATCCACGCACCGCGGGCAAGCAGCCGATGCTGCGCTTCGAGCGCGCGCTGGGTCGCCTGGAGCCGTTCACGGACGGACACTTCAACCTCTTGGGAGATCTGGACCAGGCTTCGTCGCTCTCCGACGACAAGCGTGCGGTCTTGCTCGCGCGCGCCAGCACGCTGCGTGGCGAGCTGGAGAAGGTCGAGAAGGCCCTGAGCTCAGCTGGCGGTGGCAAGCCGCGGGCGGCCAAGAAGGCCAAGAAGAAGAAGACTTCCAAGAAGTGAGCCAGAGGTTCGCGCTCCGCCAGGGCGCGAACCGGCAACTGCAACCTGGCCTGCTCGAGCGCAGGCCTTCCTAGCAGGGCGTCGAGTGGATCTCGGCGCCCTCGTTGCGTTTGGGCCTCGCTTCCTGCTCAGCACGGCGCCGACGAGCGCGAACGCAGCGCGGGCACCCTCCGTCTGGAAGGTGCCCGCGGGCAGGGACGAGCGAGAACCAGGACCTACTCGCCGATTTCCTTCTCCAGCGCGTCGAGCTCGCTCTCGAGGTTCGCGCTCGTGATCTGCTGCTCGGCCTCGTCCTCGAAGTCTGCTTCCGTGGGGATATCTTCGGCGTCGTCGGCCTTGGCGACGTCGCTGGCACCTTCCGCGGCTGCGGTGGTCGTGGTCGCCGCTGCCGGCTTCTCCTCCGGCTGGGCTGGCTTCTCTTCGTTGCACGCCAGGAGCAACAAGCCAGCGCCGATCAGTACGAGTGCTCGCCTCACTTCGCTTCCTCCTTCGACGCCTCGTCCCTCTTCGCCTTCAACGTCTCGATGTGTTTGTCGTGACGAGCCTTCTCCTTGGCGATCAGCGTGTCGACGCGCTTGACCAGCTCGTCCTTGCCATCTGCCTTGGCCAGCACCCGGATGCGGTTGAGTCGCGCCATGCGCCTCGCGTGGACCTTCAACTCCGCCTTCACTACCGGGCGCTTGATGTCGTCGCCGAGCTTCTCCTTGATTTCCTCGCGGCGCGCCTGACGGCGCTCCTTGCGCTTGTCCTTCCAGGCCTTCCAGGCTTCACGCACCTCGGCGCGCTCTTCCTTTCGCTCGGCGTGCTTCTTCTTCCACTCCTCCTTCTCCTCGTCGGTCATGTTGTCGAGCTTCTCCTTCAGCTCTTCCTTCTTCTCTTCCCGACGTTCTTTGCGTTCCTCACGCCGCTCCTTGGCCTTCTCCTTCATGGCCTGGAGCTTCTCCTTGGGCGTCTTCGGCTCCGACATGGCAGGGACGCTCAGCGTCAGTCCCACTGCGATCGCGACACC
This sequence comes from Myxococcales bacterium, assembly GCA_020430865.1. The sequence continues at coordinate 5,938 of JAGQIY010001163.1, read as the reverse complement.
CCATGCCGCGTGATGACGTGCAAGCTTCATGATTCCTCCTCGTTCGCTGCGAGAGCGAAGCCGCAGAATACGCCGCTCCCAGGTGGAGCGAACGCTCAAAGATTCTCATCGCGCGAGGCAGTCCGCGCAACGACGCGAACGCACGGGGCGAGTGCAGAATCCGGGCCAGGATGCGCGATAGGACTACCTGGCGTCGAAATCGCCGTTGCCTCGAGCGCCGCCGCCTCGACGTCCAGGTCGCATGCCGCGTCCCGCGCCCATCAGCTTCGCCATTTCCTTGGGGGTAAGGATCTTCGCGATCTCCTTCTTCTCGCTCTCACGCAAGGCTTGCTGCTTCTTGCGCGCGGCATCCAGCCCATCCAGCGCCTTCTTGTATGCCGCCTGGTCGTTGCTGTCGGCGTCGAGCAGCTTCTTCAAGGCCTGGCGATGCTTCTGCATCTCTTGGCGGATCGCCTTGTGCTTGGCCTTGTTCTTCTGCACGGCCTGCTTGATCTTCTGCATTTTCTCCTTGGAAATACCTGCACGCTCGAAGCGCTTGCCGCGACCCTTGCGCTTCCCGGCCTTGCCCTTCTTGGCAGCCGGCTTCGCCGCTTGAGCCAGGGGCACACCCGGGGCGGGCGCCGCGACGGCGGGCGCGGCGGCGAAGGACAAGGCAAGGACAGTGGCGAGAGTCTTGAGATGACGCATGATGTTCTCCTGACAGCGGTTGGCTGAGCCCTCAGCCCGAAGTCAGGCGGCGCATGCCCTTGCTCGCGAGCGCGTTAAAGCGCCGGCTCGGCGTTCTCAGCGAGAACGAGGAACGACGTTCGAGCACCGGCCATCGCCTCCCCCCGTGCCAAACTCCCCAAGGATTGCCGGCGCTTGGCGCTGTGCCATGCCAGCCGACCGCCAAACGCGCTAGCACCGCAGAATGGCTGAACGCCCCCCCGACGACGAAGCCCTCGCGCGCTTTCGCCAGGTCTTCGATCAGTGGATCCCCCATAACAAGGCGCTGCAACTCGAGTTCGTCGGCCACGCCCCCGGCGTCGCGATGATCCGCCTCCCGTACGCCCCGCACCTGGTGGGGAACCCTGAGACCGGCGTCCTGCACGGCGGAGCCATCACGAGCTTGATGGACGCCACCTGCGGTGCGTCCGTGTTCATCAAGCGCCGGAAGCCTGGGCGCATCGCGACTCTCGACCTGCGCATCGACTACCTGAAGCCAGCAACGCCCGAGCTCGACGTCACCGCCCGCGCGGAGTGCTACAAGGTCACGCGCAGCGTCGCCTTCGTGCGTTGCATCGCGCACCACGGCAACGAAGACGACCCGATAGCTCACGCGGCCGGCGCCTTCATGTTGTTCGACGAGCACTTCGGCCCCAAGAAGGAGCAGCGACCATGAGCGGCCCGACGTCACAGGCAACGGACAAGCCTTGCCTCGCGGATCTGGTCAAGCGCGCGAGAGAGGACTCGGACTTCTCCGCGCTGGTCGCGGCCATCCCCTACGCGAATTTCTTGGGGGTGAGGATGGAGCTCCGGGCAGGCGAGTTGATCGGCGTGCTCGGCTATTCGGATCACTTGGTGGGCAACCCCACTGTGCCAGCGCTTCACGGCGGAACCATCGGCGCGCTCCTGGAGTCCACGTCGATCTTCCAGGTGCTCTGGGCGGCAGACACGCTCGTGCTGCCGAAGACCATCAACCTGACCATCGACTACCTGCGCTCCGCGAAGCCAGAGGACACGTTCTGCCATGGCGTGATCACGAAGCAGGGCCGCCGAGTGGTCAACGTTCGCGCGATCGCCTATCAGGCAAACCGCGACAAGCCGGTGGCATCAGCCAACGCGCACTTCCTGGTCGAACCTCGAGAGTGAACATGGCCCACGCCATCGATTTCTCGGACATCGAAGCGGCGCGAGAGCGCATCGAGGGCCGTGTGCACCGCACGCCCGTCATGCGGTCGAGCACACTCGATGGCTTCGCCCGCGGCGAACGATCGGCTGCAACCGAGCTGTTCTTCAAGTGCGAGAACCTGCAGCGCGTCGGCGCATTCAAGATCCGCGGGGCAATGAACGCAGTGCTCGCCCTGAGCGAGGACGAGGCCCGGAACGGGGTCGTCACGCATTCGAGCGGGAATCACGCGCAGGCGCTGGCGCTGGCCGCGCGCGGGCGCGGCATCCCCTGTCACGTCGTCATGCCCACGACCGCCCCGACGAGCAAGCGGGCCGCCGTCGCGGGCTACGGCGCGCGGGTCTACGAGTGCGAACCGACCGTCACGGCGCGTGCCGCCGGCGCCTTGCGCGTGTGTTCGCAGACCGGCGCGCATTTCGTGGCGCCTTTCGACGCTCCCCTGGTGATGGCCGGTCAAGGCACCTGCGCCTGGGAGCTCCTGGAGCAAGCTCCAGAGCTCGAGGCGATCATCACGCCAGTCGGCGGAGGAGGCCTGCTGAGCGGCTGCAGTGTCGCCGCCAGGCACATTTCCCCCGGGATTCGCATGTTCGGTGCGGAGCCGAGCGGCGCCGACGACACGGCGCGCTCCAAGGCCGCAGGCAAGCGCGTCGCGAACGTGCGGGTCGACACCATCGCGGACGGACTGTTGACCAACGTGGGGGAGCTCACCTGGCCGATCATCGACGACCTCGTCGAAGCGGTGTTCACCGTCACCGACGAACAGATCGTCGCCGCGATGCGCTTGGTCTGGGAGCGCATGAAGCTGGTGATCGAACCGAGCGCTGCGGTGCCGGTAGCCGTGGTGCTGAGCGAGGAGTTCCGCGCCCTGGGCCTGCGGCGAGTTGGAGTCGTGCTCTCCGGTGGCAACGTCGACCTGGCCGAGCTACCCTTCAAGTAATATCCGCGCGGTAATGTTCGATGCTTTGACATGGCGACCCGGCGCGCTCTCACCCCCGAGCGAAGAACTGGGGGGTTCCGCTCGGCGCCAATCGCGCTAGGCTCCAGGATCATGACTCGTCGAGTGTTGATCACGGGCGCCAACAAGGGCATCGGCAAGGCGACCGTCGCCGCGGCGCTGGAGCAGGACGCAGGGTGTGCGGTATTGCTGGGATCGCGTTCAGTAGAGCGCGGGGAGGCAGCGAAGGCGGAGCTGGCAAGCGAGCGCCAGGGCTGGGGCGAGCGCATCGAGGTCGTGGAGCTCGACGTCGCCGACGACGACTCGGTGAACGCTGCAGCCAAGCGTGTGGCGGAGCGCTACGGCCGAGATCCAGCGCCCCTGTATGGCATCGTGAACAACGCTGGCATCGGGCTCGGCAGCGCAGATCTGGAGACGATCCTCGACGTGAACACGCGGGGCCCGAAGCGGGTGCTCGACGCGTTCATGCCGCTCCTCCGGGCGGACGGGCGCATCGTGAACGTCTCCTCGGCGTCTGGCCCCATGTTCGTCTCGGGCTGCAGCGCCGTGCGCAAGGCCCAGCTCACCGACCCGAACGCTGGCTGGCCGGGCGTCGAGGCGCTGATCGAAGAGGCGCTGAGGATTCAGGCCGAAGGGGGCGACTTCTCCGCGGCAGGTTTGGGTGAGGGGAACGCCTACGGGCTCTCGAAAGCCCTGCTCAACCTCTACACCCTCGGCCTGGCGAAGGAGTATCCACAGCGAACCATCAACGCCTGCACGCCGGGCTACATCGCGACGGACCTGACGTTACCCCACGCCAAGGCGCGCGGAATGGATCCCGCTGCCATGGGCATGAAGACACCGAGGGAGGGCTCCCGCGCGTCGATCCACCTGCTCTTCGGCGATCCCGGCGGAAGCGGCTGGTACTTCGGCAGCGACGCGAAGCGGAGCCCGCTCGATCGCTATCGCTCACCGGGGGATCCGCCTCATGCGGGCGACTGAGTCCGCCGCCGAAGGTCGGCGCTAGTTGCAGGCGGTGACCGTCTGCACCTTCGGGCTGGTTGCGCCGCGGACGTCGGCGCAGAACTCCGGGCACAGGGTGATCGACGTCGGGTTCGTGGCGTCGTCCAGGTAGTACGCTGGCGCGCTGCCACACTGAGCCTTGGACGGCAAGCGCAAGACGCTGCTCGAAGAGACACCCGAGGCCTGATAGGTGACGGAGAGCTGCGCCGGGCTGGTTCCGCTCGGATACGTGTACTCGCACAGGCTCTCGACGCGAACGATGTCGTCCAGGATCGAGTGGACCCGGACTGCCGATTGCCCAGATGCGTCGTAGGTCAGACATGGACTCGATCCATAGCTGGAACACAGCGCGGTGTGCGGGGTCACTCCGGTTCCAGCGACGAGCGTCTCGACGTCGTTCACGTCCGCCGTGCTGAGAGGATCGATTCCCGCCCAGTAGATCGGGATCTGCGTATTGGTGAAGTGAGTGGTGAGCAGCCCGGCGAGAACCGTGGTGTCGAGCTCACACGCGTTCGGGATGAACGCGTCGCTGAACACCACGCCGACCATGTTGCGTCCGCTCTGCTGGCCCGCTGCCGTGGCGCTGATCGCGCCACGAATGGCCGCCTCGGTGGGTGAGTTGCCAGACGGTGTTCCGAGGTTCAACGCGTTCTGGATCGCAGTCACGTTTCCGGGCAGCGCAGCCAACCCCACCTTGACCGCCGCTCCTCCGCATGCGTCCGTGGGTCCCCACAAACCGATCCCCACGCGAGTTCCGTCGTTCGCAGAATCCGTGATGAACGCGTTGACGCCGTTGATCTCGGCGCACCAGCGGCTTGCGGTCGTTGAGCCTATGCTGCAGTCCGTGCCGGTGCTGGCGCTGGAGTCGATCATCAGATAGAGGTCGATCGGCAGCGGCTGCGCGTCCGCCGTGATCGGTGCACAGGTCACGCAAGCGCCGAGGGAGCAGACCTTGCCGCTGGCGGCGCAGTCGGTTCCGCCCGGATTCGTTCCGGAGCCGCTCGCGTTGCAGGTGGTCGCCCGGGTCCCCTCGCAAGCCGGCTGGTTCGGCGTGCACACCTGGTTCTTGCAGGAGCCGCTCGGATCGTCGCAGTACTGCGTCGTGCTGCAGGTCTGGTCGACGCTGAAGGAGAGCCCATCGGCAGCGCACCTGCGAAGTTCCTTGCCGACGCAGTACACGTCGCTTGGCGAGCAGACGAGTGACTTGCACTGGTCGTCGGAGCACACCTGGCTGGTCGCGGTGCAGTCGGTCGTCTTGGTGACGGACAGGCCGTCGGCCGCACACTCCACGAGCTTCTCTCCCGCAGAGTCACATTTCGTCGTGCCCGGGTCACACACCCAGGCGTCGCAGGTCGCCATCGCCCCGGCTTGCACGCAGGTGCTGCTCGAAGGGCAGTCGACCACCGGCAACCAGCGGTCACCCGTGTCGGAGCAAGTCGTGATGCCGCCCGCCTGACAGCGCTGGTAGCCAGCGGAGCAGACGTCCGCGAGACACTCTCCAAGCGAGCAGTAGTGGTCCTCTGCGCAGTCCGCGTTCTTGGTGCACTCGACGCAGTAGCCCGCGGTGCGATCGCAGAGCAGGCCGAGCGGGGTGCAGTCGTTGTCCGAGTCGCAGCCGGGGCGGCACTTGCCTCCGGCGCAGATCTCCCCGTCGCCACAGTCGGCCGTCTCGACACACTGGACGCAGCGGCTACTGATCGGATCGCAGACCTTGCCCGTGGGGCAGTCGAGGGAGTTCACGCAGGGCGTGAACGGCACGCACTGATTGAGCAGACAGTCGTTGTTCTCACCGCAGTCCTCGGGAGCCACACACTGGACGCACAGCTGGGTGACCGGATCACAGATGTTGCGGTCGCCCGTCGCGTCGACGCAATCGAGGCTGTTCTCACAGCTCGTGGGCGCGACGCAGTGCTTGTCGACGCACAGCGCGCCCTGATCGCAGTCGGTGGCTTCCAGGCACTCGACACAGCTCGAGGTCTCGGGGTCACAGACGCCGGCACTGCAGTCCTCGTTGTCGGTGCAGCTCTGACTGCCCCCGGTGCCGGCGCTGCCAGCGTTCCCGGCAGTCCCGCCGTTTCCCCCCTTGCCCCCGT